>NZ_JBEXSH010000107.1:0-15809 GCF_040613555.1 Streptomyces sp. NPDC006265 | reverse complement strand
CGGCCCGGGCGGATCCGGGGGCTTCGGAACGGGGGGGAGGAGGTACAGCAGTCACGTACCCCACTATCGCCTGAACCCCGGGCGAACCGTCACCCGGGGGTCATCTCAGCCCTTTCCCAGCCGGTTCGCCGTGTGTACGGCGCGCAGGACCGCGGCCGCCTTGTTGCGGCACTCGGTGTCCTCGGCGACCGGGTCGGAGTCGGCGACGATGCCCGCCCCGGCCTGCACGTACGCGGTGCCGTCCCGCAGGAGGGCGGTGCGGATGGCGATGGCGGTGTCGGAGTCGCCGGCGAAGTCGAGGTAGCCGACGCAGCCGCCGTAGAGGCCGCGCCGGGACGGTTCGAGTTCGTCGATGATCTGCATGGCGCGGGGCTTCGGGGCACCGGAGAGGGTGCCGGCCGGGAAGCAGGCGGTGAGGACGTCGAAGGCGGTGCGTCCGGCGGCCACGCGGCCCGTCACCGTCGAGACGATGTGCATGACGTGGGAGTACCGCTCGACGGACATGAAGTCGACGACCTCGACCGAGCCGGGCTCGCAGACCCGCCCCAGGTCGTTGCGGCCCAGGTCGACGAGCATGAGGTGCTCGGCGCGCTCCTTGGGGTCGGCGAGCAGCTCCTCGGCGAGGGCCTGGTCCTCCTGCGGGGTGGCGCCGCGCCAGCGGGTGCCGGCGATGGGGTGGACCATGGCCCGGCCGTCCTCGACCTTGACCAGGGCCTCGGGGGACGAGCCGACGACGTCGAACCCGTCGAAGCGGAACAGGTACATGTACGGGGACGGGTTGGTGGCCCGCAGGACCCGGTAGACGTCCAGCGCGCTCGCCGTGCACGGCGTCTCGAAGCGCTGGGAGGGGACCACCTGGAAGGCCTCACCGGCCCGGATGCGCTCCTTGATGTCCTCGACGGCCACCTGGAAGTCGGGGCCGCCCCACAGCGCGGTGTACTCGGGGAGCTCGGAGGGCGGGAGGACGGCCGGGGGCTGGGCGACCGCGCGGGAGAGGTCGGCTTCCATGGCGTCGAGGCGGGCGACGGCGTCGGCGTGGGCCTCGTCGACGCCGGTCTCCAGGTCGTTGTGGTTGATCGCGTTGGCGATCAGCAGGACCGAGCCCTCCCAGTGGTCCATGACGGCCAGGTCGCTGGTGAGGAGCATGGTCAGCTCGGGCAGCTTCAGATCGTCGCGCTCGCCGGGGCCGATCTTCTCCAGGCGACGGACGATGTCGTAGCCGAGGTAGCCGACCATGCCGCCGGTGAAGGGCGGCATGCCCTCCTGGTGGGGCGTGTGCAGGGCTTCGATGGTGGCGCGCAGGGCGGCAAGGGGGTCGCCGTCCGTGGGGACGCCGACGGGCGGGGCGCCGAGCCAGTGGGCCTGTCCGTCGCGTGCGCTCAGGGTCGCGGCGGACCGCACGCCCACGAAGGAGTACCGGGACCAGGAGCGGCCGTTCTCCGCGGACTCCAGCAGGAAGGTGCCGGGGCGCTCGGCGGCGAGCTTGCGGTAGAGCGCGACCGGGGTGTCGCCGTCGGCGAGGAGCTTGCGGGTGACGGGGATGACCCGCCGGTCGGTGGCGAGCTTGCGGAAGGTCTCGAGGTCCATGGCCGCTGACCTTACTGATCCGCGGCGGAGCCGTCGGGACCGCCGTCCTTGAGGAGCACGTCCGCGTCGAAACAGGTGCGCGCTCCGGTGTGGCACGCGGCGCCGACCTGGTCGACCTTGACGAGCACGGTGTCGGCGTCGCAGTCCAGGGCGACGGACTTCACCCACTGGAAGTGGCCGGAGGTGTCGCCCTTGACCCAGTACTCCCGGCGGCTGCGCGACCAGTAGGTGCACCGGCCGGTGGTGAGGGTGCGGTGCAGCGCCTCGTCGTCCATCCAGCCGAGCATCAGCACCTCTCCGGTGTCGTACTGCTGGGCGATGGCGGGCAGGAGACCGTCGGAGCTGCGCTTGAGGCGCGCGGCGATCTCCGGGTCGAGGCGACTGGATGGAGCACTGTGGGGCGAAGCGCCTCCGTGAGGGGCGGTGGCCGGGCGGCGGGCGGGCGGGCTGGTCATGCCGACCATTGTGCCGCGCATCACCGACAGGCCTGGTGGAGTGTCCACTGGGCGGACCCCCGGCCCGGCCGTAGGCTGGCCCCCATGTCGACCCATGCCAAGCGTGAACGACTTCTCCTCGCCGACCTGTTGGAGACCGCGGGTCCGGACGCGCCCACTCTGTGCGAGGGCTGGACGACCCGGGACCTCGCGGCGCACGTCGTGGTGCGCGAGCGCCGCCCGGACGCCGCCGGCGGGATACTGATCAAGCAGCTCGCGCCGCGCCTGGACAAGGTGATGGCGGAGTACACCGACAAGCCGTACGAGGAGCTGATCCAGCTGATCCGTACGGGCCCGCCGCGCTTCTCGCCCTTCTCCCTCAAACCGGTCGACGAGGCGTCGAACATCATCGAGTTCTACGTCCACACCGAGGACGTCCGCCGCGCCCAGCCCGACTGGTCCCCGCGCGACCTCGACCCGGTCTTCCAGGACGCCCTGTGGTCCCGCCTGGAGCGCACGGCCCGTCTGATGGGCCGCGGCGTTCCGACGGGTCTGGTCCTGCGCCGGCCCGACGGCCAGACGGCGGTGGCCCACCGCGGCACCCCGGTGGTCACCGTGACCGGCGAGCCGTCCGAACTGGTCCTGTTCTGCTACGGCCGCCAGAGCGCGGCCAAGGTCGACCTGGACGGCGACGAGGACGCGATCGCGAAGCTGCACGAGACGAAGCAACTCGGGATCTGAGAAAGCCCCGGCCGCACCGCGCGGCCGGGGCTCTCAGCGGAGGGGGAGGTCACCGCACCGGGTGCCCCGCCTCCCGCAGCGTCTCCTTGACCTGGCCGATCCGCAGATCCCCGAAGTGGAACACCGAAGCGGCCAGGACCGCGTCCGCGCCCGCCTCGACGGCCGGGGGGAAGTCGGTCAGTCTGCCGGCGCCGCCCGAGGCGATGACCGGGACCGTGACGTGCCCCCGTACGGCCCGGATCATCTCCAGGTCGTAGCCGTCCTTGGTGCCGTCGGCGTCCATCGAGTTGAGCAGGATCTCGCCGGCGCCCAGTTCGGCGGCCCGGTGGGCCCACTCGACGGCGTCGATGCCGGTGCCCTTGCGGCCGCCGTGGGTGGTGACCTCGAAGGAGCCCGACTCGGTGCGGCGGGCGTCGACCGACAGGACCAGCACTTGCCGGCCGAAGCGCTCGGCGATCTCGCGGATCAGGTCGGGGCGGGCGATCGCGGCGGTGTTGACGCCGACCTTGTCCGCACCGGCGCGCAGCAGCTTGTCCACGTCCTCGGCCGTGCGGACGCCGCCGCCGACCGTGAGCGGGATGAACACCTGCTCGGCCGTGCGGCGCACCACGTCGTACGTGGTCTCGCGGTTGCCCGACGAGGCCGTGATGTCCAGGAACGTCAGCTCGTCGGCGCCCTCGGCGTCGTACACCTTGGCCATCTCGACGGGGTCGCCCGCGTCGCGCAGGTTCTGGAAGTTGACGCCCTTGACGACCCGGCCGTTGTCCACGTCCAGGCAGGGGATGACTCGGACCGCCAGGGTCATGAATCGTGCTCCTCTAGTGTTCCGCTGAAGGTGTCCCTCTGAATGCTTCCACTTCCACCGACACCAGGACCCGGGAGTCGATGAAGCCCTGCACGACCAGCAGGGTCGTGACCGGGCGTACGGCGTCGAACATCTCCTTGTGGGCCCGGCCCACCGCCTCGACGTCCCGGGCGTGTGCCAGGCACAAACGGGTGCGGATCACGGACTCGGGCGCGAGCCCGAACTCGGCGATCGCCTCCAGGGCGGAGGTGAAGGCCACCTTGGCCTGCTCGTACGGGTCGCCCTCGCCGTAGAGCACATCGCCCTTGAACGCGGTCGTGCCCGCGACCAGCACACGGTCGCCCGCCGCGACGGCGCGTGCAAAACCGAAGGACTCTTCCCAGGGACTTCCGCTCTGCACACGCTGCACGGTCATGACGACACAGCCTCCAAGGCCTCTTCAAGGGTGAACGCCTTCGCGTACAGCGCTTTCCCGACGATGGCGCCCTCGACACCGAGCGGGACGAGGTCGGCGATGGCGCGCAGGTCGTCGAGGGAGGAAACCCCGCCGGAGGCCACGACCGGGCGGTCGGTGGCGGCGCACACGTTGCGCAGCAGTTCCAGGTTGGGGCCCTGGAGCGTGCCGTCCTTGGCGATGTCGGTGACGACGTACCGGGCGCAGCCCTCCTTGTCGAGGCGCTCCAGCGTCTCGTAGAGGTCGCCGCCGTCGCGGGTCCAGCCGCGCCCGCGCAGCGTCGTGCCGCGGACGTCGAGGCCGACGGCGATCTGGTCGCCGTGCTCGGCGATGACCTTGGCGACCCACTCCGGCGTCTCCAGGGCGGCCGTTCCCAGGTTGACGCGCTTGCAGCCGGTGGCGAGGGCGGCGGCGAGGGTCTCGTCGTCGCGGATGCCGCCGGACAGCTCCACCTTGATGTCCATGGCACGGGCGACCTCGGCGATCAGCTCGCGGTTGTCGCCGGTGCCGAAGGCGGCGTCGAGGTCGACCAGGTGCAGCCATTCGGCGCCGGATCGCTGCCAGGCGAGGGCGGCCTCCAGCGGGGAGCCGTAGGAGGTCTCCGAGCCGGACTCGCCGTGCACCAGGCGGACGGCCTGGCCGTCCCGGACGTCGACGGCGGGCAGGAGTTCGAGCTTGCTCACAGTGTTCCGATCCAGTTGGTGAGGAGCTGGGCTCCGGCGTCGCCGGACTTCTCGGGGTGGAACTGCGTGGCCCACAGGGCGCCGTTCTCGACGGCGGCGACGAACGGCTTGCCGTGGGTGGACCAGGTGACCTTGGGGGCCGTCATCGCCGGGTTGTGCGTCTGAAGCGACCAGTCGTGGACGGCGTAGGAGTGCACGAAGTAGAAGCGGGCGTCCGGGTCGAGGCCGGCGAACAGCTGCGAGCCGGGGGCCGCCTCGACGGTGTTCCAGCCCATGTGGGGCACGATCTCGGCCTGGAGCGGTTCGACGGAGCCGGGCCACTCGTCGAGGCCCTCGCTCTCCACGCCGTGCTCGATGCCGCGCGCGAAGAGGATCTGCATGCCGACGCAGAGGCCCATGACCGGGCGCGCGCCGGACAGCCGGCGGTCGACGATCCAGTCGCCGCGGGCCTCGCGCAGGCCCGTCATGCACGAGGCGAAGGCGCCGACGCCGGGCACCAGCAGGCCGTCGGCGTTCAGGGCCTTGTCGTAGTCACGCGTGATCTCGACGTCGGCTCCCGCGCGCGCGAGGGCGCGCTCGGCGGATCGGACGTTGCCGAAGCCGTAGTCGAAGACGACGACCTTCTTCCGCGTCTTCAGGGGGCTGCTCAATTCCACACCTCCAGCCTCACCACACCGGCCGTCAGGCACATCGCGGCGCCGATCGACAGCAGCACGATGAGGCCCTTGGGCATCTTCTGCTTGATGAACGAGTAGATCCCGCCGACGAGGAAGAGACCGACGACGATCAGCAGGGTCGAGGTGCCGTTCACAGGGCGCCCTTCGTGGACGGGAGGATGCCGGCCGCACGCGGGTCACGCTCGGACGCGTAACGCAGGGCGCGGGCGAGCGCCTTGAACTGGCACTCCACGATGTGGTGCGCGTTGCGCCCGTAGGGCACGTGCATGTGCAGCGCGATCTGCGCCTGGGCCACGAAGGACTCCAGGATGTGCCGGGTCATGGTCGTGTCGTACTCGCCGATCATCGGCGCCATCTTCTCGGGCTCGGTGTGCACGAGGTAGGGGCGGCCGGACAGGTCGACGGTGACCTGGGCGAGGGACTCGTCCAGCGGGACCGTGCAGTTGCCGAAGCGGTAGATGCCCACCTTGTCGCCGAGGGCCTGCTTGAAGGCGGCGCCGAGTGCGAGAGCGGTGTCCTCGATGGTGTGGTGCGAGTCGATGTGCAGATCGCCCTCGGTCTTCACCGTGAGGTCGAACAGACCGTGCCGGCCGAGCTGGTCGAGCATGTGGTCGTAGAAGCCGACGCCGGTCTTGATGTCGGTCTTCCCGGTGCCGTCGAGGTCGATCTCGACGAGGACCGAGGTCTCCTTGGTCACCCGCTCTGTGCGGCCTACGCGGTTCATGCGCTCTGCTCCTTCTTCAGTTCACGGACCGCGTCGAGGAACGCGTCGTTCTCTTCGGGGGTCCCGGCGGTGACCCGGAGCCAGCCGGGCACGCCGTTGTCCCGGACCAGGACGCCCCGGTCGAGGATCTTCCGCCAGGTCTCGTGGGAGTCCTCGAACCGGCCGAACTGCACGAAGTTCGCGTCCGACGCGGTCACCTCGTAGCCGATGGCGAGCAGTTCGGTGACCAGGCGGTCCCGTTCGGTCTTGAGCTGCTCGACGTAGCCCAGCAGCGTGCCGGTGTGCTCCAGGGCGGCCAGGGCGGTCGCCTGGGTCACGGCCGACAGGTGGTAGGGCAGCCGGACCAGCTGGACGGCGTCGACGACGGCCGGGTGCGCCGCGAGGTAGCCCAGGCGCAGGCCCGCCGCGCCGAACGCCTTCGACATCGTGCGGGAGACGACGAGGTTCGGACGGCCCTGAAGCAGCGGCAGCAGCGAGTCGCCGTGGCTGAACTCGATGTACGCCTCGTCGACCACCACCATCGACGGCTTCGCCGCCTGTGCGGCCTCGTACAGCGCGAGGACCGTCTCGGGCGGGACGGCGGTGCCCGTGGGGTTGTTGGGGGTGGTGATGAAGACGACGTCCGGCTGGTTCTCGGCGATGGCCTCTACGGCGGCGGCGACGTCGATGGTGAAGTCCTCGTTGCGCGGCCCGGAGATCCAGCCGGTGCCCGTGCCGCGCGAGATGAGGCCGTGCATCGAGTACGACGGCTCGAAGCCGATGGCGGTGCGGCCCGGTCCCCCGAAGGTCTGCAGCAGCTGCTGGATGACCTCGTTGGAGCCGTTGGCCGCCCAGACGTTGGCCACGCCGACCTCATGGCCGGAGGTGTCGGTGAGGTACTTCGCCAGCTGCGTGCGCAGCTCGACCGCGTCCCGGTCCGGGTAGCGGTTGAGGTTCCGGGCGGCCTCCCGGACCCGCTCGGCGATGCGTTCGACCAGCGGCTCGGGCAGCGGGTAGGGGTTCTCGTTGGTGTTCAGCCGTACGGGGACGTCCAGCTGGGGCGCGCCGTAGGGGGACTCGCCACGCAGCTCGTCCCGTACGGGGAGATCGTCGATGCGTACGTCGTTCACTTGCCCTGGGGAACCTTCCAGTCGAACCTCGCCTTGATCGCCGCGCCGTGGGCCGGCAGGTCCTCCGCCTCGGCCAGCGTGACCACGTGGTGCGCGACGTCGGCCAGCGCCTGGCGCGTGTAGTCCACGATGTGGATGCCACGCAGGAAGGACTGGACGGACAGGCCGGAGGAGTGGCAGGCGCAGCCGCCGGTGGGCAGGACGTGGTTGGAGCCGGCCGCGTAGTCGCCCAGCGACACGGGCGCCCAGGGGCCGATGAAGATCGCACCGGCGTTGCGGACCCGGTCGGCCACGGCGGCGGCGTCGGCCGTCTGGATCTCCAGGTGCTCGGCGCCGTACGCGTCGACCACCTTCAGGCCCTCGTCGATGCCGTCGACCAGCACGATCGCGGACTGCCTGCCGGACAGGGCCGGCACGATCCGGTCCTCGACGTGCCGGCTGGCCGCGACCTGCGGCTCCAGTTCCTTCTCGACGGCGTCGGCGAGCTCGACGGAGTCGGTGACCAGGACGGCGGCGGCCAGCGGGTCGTGCTCGGCCTGGCTGATCAGGTCGGAGGCGACGTGCACCGGGTCGGCGGTGTCGTCGGCGAGGACCGCGATCTCGGTCGGGCCGGCCTCGGCGTCGATGCCGATCCTGCCGGTGAAGTAGCGCTTGGCGGCCGCGACCCAGATGTTGCCGGGGCCGGTGACCATGTTCGCGGGCGCGCAGGACTCGGTGCCGTAGGCGAACATCGCGACGGCCGTGGCCCCGCCGGCCGCGTAGACCTCGTCGACGCCGAGCAGCGCGCAGGCGGCGAGGATGGTCGGGTGCGGCAGGCCGCCGAACTCGGCCTGGGCGGGAGAAGCGAGCGCGACGGACTCGACACCGGCCTCCTGGGCGGGCACCACGTTCATGATCACGGAGGACGGGTACACGGACCGGCCGCCGGGCGCGTACAGCCCGACGCGGTCGACCGGCACCCACTTCTCGGTCACGGAGCCGCCGGGGACGACCTGGGTGGTGTGCGTGTCGCGGCGCTGCGCGCGGTGGACGGTCCGGGCGCGGCGGATGGACTCCTCCAGGGCCACGCGCACGGCCGGGTCGAGTTCCTCCAGCGCGCGGGTGAGCGCGGCGGCCGGCACCCGTACCTGATCCAGCCTGACGCCGTCGAACCGCTCGGCGAAGTCGATCAGCGCCGCGTCGCCCCGATGATGCACGTCCTCGCAGATCGGACGCACCTTCTCGAGGGCGGCCGCTACGTCGAAGTCGGCTCGGGGCAGCAGGTCGCGCAGGGCGGGGCCCTCGACGAGGGCGTCGCCGCGCAGATCGATTCGGGAGATCACGTGCTCAATTCTCTCAGACCCGGGTGAGGCGCCGTCCGCGCGTATCAATGGCTGATACAGAACGCCGCGGGAACCTGGAAGATCACCTTCACGTCTTGCGTTCGGGCCGTCACACAGCGGGCATGAACTGGTGTACGAGGCAAGTGACCCGCGAGTACCCGGGGAGGAAGGAAGCGCTGTGACCGAGGGGGCCGGCGTTCGTGCCGGGGATCTGCCCGACGACCTGTCCGCGGCCGAGGCCGGCATGTGGCAGGCCTTCCGCAACGGCACCGTGTACGACCTGAGCTGCGGCGACACCGTGGCCGACGATCCGCACGGCGGTCACCCGTGGGGCGAGGAGCGGACCGTCCGGGCCCGGATCGTGTGCTGGCTGCTCCTCGACGGGCCGCCCGCCCTGGCCGGCCGCGTGTCGTCCCTGAAGCTGATCGGGGTGCAGGTCAGCGGCTCCCTGGACCTCGCGGGCGGCACGGTGGTGCCGTACGTCGAGATGCGCCGGTGCCGGTTCGAGCAGGACGTGCTGCTGCCGGAGGCCCGCTTCACGACCCTGCGCATGGTGGACTGCTCGGTGCCCCGGCTGGAGGCGGCCCGGGTGCACACCGAGGGCGATCTGCATCTGCCGCGCTGCCGTTTCCACCACGGCATCCGGCTCACGGACGCGCAGATCGGCACGGACCTGATGCTCAACCAGGCGATCGTCCACCGGGATCACAGCGGCCGGTCGATCGCCGCGGACGGCATGACGGTCGGCCAGGACCTCCAGGCGGAGCTGCTGGAATCGCACGGCGAGCTGAGCCTGCGCGCCGCCACCATCGGCGTCTCCCTGAGCCTGCGCGGCGCGCGGCTGAGCAACCCTTTCGAGCGGCTCGCGCTGAACGCCCCGCAGCTGACCGTCGAGCGCAGCCTGTATCTGACGCCGGCGGGGGTCGGCGCCCAGGCGATGAGCGGGATGACCCCGGCGCAGGGGACGCGCATCCAGCGCTTCGCGTGCGAGGGCGGGATCCGGCTGGACGACGGCCGGTTCGGCGACGCCGTCGACTTCGAGCGGGCCCGGTTCACCCTCACGGACGACCAGGAGCTGTCGCTGCGCCGGGTGCAGACGCCGGAGCTGCGGTTCCTCGGGGAGCAGCCGGTGCGCGGGCGGGTGGTGCTGTCCGGGGCGAAGGTCATCAACCTGATGGACCGGGCGGACGCCTGGCCGGGCCCGGGGCGGCTGCACATGGGCGGCTTCGCCTACGAGAACCTCGTGCCGCGCGGGCCGTTCCCGCCGGCCCAGCGGCTGGAGTGGGTGGCGGCGGCGACCGCCGAGTACAACCCGGAGCCGTACGAGCGGCTCGCGGCCGTGCTGCGGGCCGGCGGGGAGGACGAGGACGCCCGTGAGGTGCTGCTGGCCAAGCAGCGCCGGCATCGCGAGAGCCTGCCGATGGCGGCCAAGCTGTGGGGCTACGCGCAGGACTGGACGGTCGCCTACGGGTACCGGCCGGGCCGGGCCGCGGTGTGGATGGCGGTGCTGTGGGCGGCGGGCTCCCTCACCTTCGCGCAGGCCGGCCATCCGCCGATGCAGCGGGGCGAGCACCCGGAGTGGGACCCGACGCTCTTCACCCTCGACCTGCTGCTGCCCGTCATCGACCTGGGACAGGTGGGCTTCTGGCAGTTGCGGGGGGCCTGGCAGTGGCTGGCGGCGGCGATGATCCTGCTCGGCTGGATCCTGGCGACGACGGTGGCGGCGGGGGCGACGCGACTGCTGCGGCGCAACTGATGGTGTTGGCGTGACCACAGTTGTGGAACTGTCCCGGTTTTACGTTCTCTTGACCATCGGTTGTACAACTTTCCGTAGGTTCCATGAACAGTCTGGCGCCGCCGCGACCAGCCGACTTTCAATGGTCGGCACCATGGCAATGCAGCTCCCGTTCATCCGCGCGAGCCGGATGGCAAGGACCTCCCCCCACCTCGTCGGCGAGCCGTGCGCCGACGACGAGGTGCTGCTCGACGCGCCCGACGCCCGGCTGAGCCCGGCGCTGGTCGCCGCGGCCCGGGGCGACCACGTCCCGGCCGCCTCGCTGCTCCTGGCCACCCGCGTGGCCTCGGAGTGGGAGCGGCGCGACCGGTACGTGACCAGGCTGGCCGCCTTCGCCCGCTCCCGGCCCGAGTGGCTGGACGCCTGGCTCGCCACCGCCCCGCAGGACCCCGACGGGCTGCTGGTCGGGGCCCAGCTGGCGGTGGACCGCGCCTGGCGGTCACCGGCCCGGGCCGAGCTGCTGCGCGAGGTGAGCCCGCTGATCACGGCAGCGGCCCGGGGCGACCAGCGGGACCCGGTGCCCTGGCGGCTCGCGCTCGACCATGCCCGGGGCGCACAGGCCGGGCACACGTACTTCGAGGAACTGTGGGCGGCGGCCGTCCGCCGTGCCCCGCACCACTACGGCTGCCATGCGGCGGCCCTGCGTTACCTGGCCTCCTCCTGGCACGGCTCGCACCACGAGTGCTTCGACTTCGCCGACCGGGCGGCCCAGGACGCTCCCCCCGGCGCGCTCGTCCAGACCCTGCCGCTGCGGGCGGCCTTCGGCTACCTCACCGACGACTGCGGGCCCGAGGTGCCGCGCGAGCGGCTGGACGCGGCCGCCGACCGGGCGATCGCGCTGTCCCCGCGGCTGCCGGCACACGACCCCTGGCCGGCCCGGATGCGCAACCTGCTGATCTTCGTCCTGGTGCGCCTGGAGCGCTGGCCGGACGCCGTCGAACAGCTGCGCCTGAACGGCCCGTACGCCACCTCCTTCCCCTGGGACCAGGTGTCGGACGACCCGCTGGGGCACTTCCTGAGCGTGCGCGAGGACGTGCGGTGCGCGATGGCCGGGGACCCCTCCTGGCATCCACGGAGTGAACGGGGCGGACGAGTCCGTCCCGGCGACCATTAGGCTTTTGCGTCGTGACCACCGTCCGGCTCCCCCTCTTCCCCCTGAACTCGGTGCTGTTCCCGGGGCTCGTGCTCCCGCTCAACGTCTTCGAGGAGCGGTATCGCGCCATGATGCGCGAGCTGCTGAAGACGCCCGAGGACGAGTCGCGCCGGTTCGCCGTCGTGGCGATCCGCGACGGCCACGAGGTGGCCTCGACCGCACCCGGCATGCCCGACCCGACCGCGCTGCCCGAGCGGGGACCCGCGGCCGGTTTCGGCACGGACCCGGCCAAGGCGTTCCACAAGGTGGGCTGCATCGCCGACGCGGCGACGATCCGGGAGCGCCCCGACGGCTCCTTCGAGGTCCTGGCGACCGGTACGACCCGGGTGAAGCTGCTGTCGGTCGAGGCGTCCGGGCCCTTCCTGACGGCCGAGCTGGAGCCGCTGGAGGAGGAACCGGGCGACGAGGCCGCACCGCTGGCGGAGGGCGTGCTGCGGTCCTTCCGCCAGTACCAGAAGCGGCTGGCCGGGGCGCGGGAGCGGTCCCTGGCGACGGGAGCCGAGCTGCCGGACGAGCCGGGCGTGGCGTCGTACCTCGTGGCCGCGGCGATGATGCTGGACACCCCGACCAAGCAGCGTCTGCTCCAGGCGCCCGACACGGCGTCCCGCCTGCGCGACGAGCTGAAACTCCTTCGCTCCGAGACGGCGATCATCCGTAGTCTGCCGTCGTTGCCCGCGTCGGAGCTGACGCGCGGCCCGATGAGCCTCAACTGAGCGGATCCGCATGGCGAAGAAGTCGAAGAAGCAGCAACAGCCGGGCGGCACCCCCGCGACGGTGGCCCTCACGGCGGCGGGCGTGACGTACACGGTCCACTCCTACGACCACGACCCCGCGCACCCCTCCTACGGCGAGGAGGCGGCCGAGGCCATGGGCGTCTCCCCCGACCGCGTCTTCAAGACCCTGGTTGCGGACGTCGACGGCACCCTGACGGTCGCGGTGGTCCCGGTGGCGGGCCAACTGGACCTGAAGGCCCTGGCGGCGGCCGTGGGCGGCAAACGGGCGGCGATGGCCGACCCGACACTGGCCGAGCGCACGACGGGCTATGTCAGGGGCGGAATCTCACCCTTGGGCCAGCGCAAGAAGCTCCCGACGGTCCTCGACGAGTCGGCCTCGTCCCACCCGACCGTCTGCGTCTCGGCGGGCAGGCGGGGCCTCGAGGTGGAACTGGCGCCAAAGGACCTGGCCAAGCTGACCGAGGCGGTACTGGCACCCATCGGTCGGGCGTAGCTGCGGGTCCCGACGCCGGGCACTCACGCGGCAGGCGGTGCCTGATACGGCCCCTCGGGAAACTCCGGCTCCGGGTCGCGGGGTCCGAACAGCGCCATCAGCCCGAGGTGCAGCACCAGCGCGGCGAGCGGCCAGGCGAGCAACGCCCCCTTGGCGCCCAGCTTCAGCGGCGCGGTGAACGTCACGCCCCGCCCGACTTCCCGCGCGTGCGCGATCACGTCCTCGGCGGGTCCGAGCCACACCCCGACCCGCCAGGCGAGCAACGACCCGAGCAGCCCGCCGAGGGCCAGCCCCACCACCAGCGGCACGCCTCCGCGCCGCCGCAGCAGGAAGACGACCAGCGCGCTGACGGCCCCGAAGCCCAGCCCGAGCAGCGCGAACGTGCCGTCGACACCGATGGCCTGCTCACCCTCGCTGTCCTTGAGGTAGACGACCCAGTTCTTCTCCACCACGTCGCCGACCAGCGGCACGTGGGGCGCGAGCCACCACCAGAGCACTCCGAGCAGCACACCGCCGAGCGCCACGGCCACCGCGATCACGGCGGCCTCCCGCAGTTCCGTCCTCATCCCGGGGCCGTCCTGTCCGTACCAGCCGTGCCCGGCGTACTCGGCGTGCTGGGAACCGGCAGCCCCAGGCCCGGCGGCCGGAGGCTGCCACGCACCCTGTGCGGAGTGTTCATGCGGCGGCGGTGGCGGAGTCAGTGGTGCGGTCACCCTGCCATCGTGCCAGCCCCGCTCGTGCGCCGCGTCACCGGAGGACCGCTCCGCGCTCAACGGACGGCCGCCCGGCGGTACGCCCAGGTCGCCACGGCCAGCGAGACGACGCCGACGACTGCGCACACCGCGAGGTCACCGAGCACGAAGGCCCAGTCGGGGCGCGGCCCGAACGTCCGCGCGAAGGCCTCCACGCCGTACGTCGACGGCAGCAGGTCCCGCGTGAAGCGCACCACCTCCGGCATCCGGTCCGCCGGCAGCACGCCCAGCAGCAGTGCCGCCGACATGCCCAGCTGCCCGAGCAGCGTGGCCAGTTCCGGCCGGGGCGCGAGCAGGCCCAGCGCGGCACCGAGTCCGGCGAGCGCGGCGCCCGCGAGCGGGATCACGGCCATGAGGACCCACAGATGGGCCATCGGCAGCCCGAACAGCACGCAGCCGAACACCGCGGTCACGACGGTCCCGGGCACGGTGAACGAGGCGTACGCGCCCGCCGCGCCCAGCACCACGGCCGCCGGCGGCACCGGCAGCGTCGCGTAGTGGTCGAGGCCGCCGCTGGCCCGCAGCTGCCCGAAGTACTGCGCGAGCAGGTTCAGCGCGACGAAGGCGACCACCAGGACCGACGACCCGGCGACGACGGCCTGCGCCTCCGCCCCGTCGTCCACGACGCCGCGCATCAGGATCATGATCCCGATCGACTGGAAGGTCGCCACGAACAGCAGCGGGATCCGCGCCACCCGCGCCCGGGACAGCTGGGCCCGGTACACGGCCGCCAGCGACGGCCACAGCCGCGCCCGAGGTCCGAGCTCGGCCGCACACGCGGCGGGCTCCTCCACGGCCAGGGCACTGCCCGGCAGGACATCGGCGGGTACGACACTCACGTCGCGCTGCTCCCCTTCGCTCGGGTCCACTGCGGCAGTCGCCTGTTCGGTACGGATACGGCAGCCGGTCTGCTCACGGCCCGCCCGCCCGGTGTCCTCGCGCTCACACCTTCACCAGCCCCTGCTGCACGGCCCCGCCGAGCGCGAGGTACACGTCCTCCAGGCTGGGGGTGGCCAGGGTGAAGTCGTCCAGGGCAGCGAAGGCGGCGCCGCCGGTGACGGTCGCGACGACCGCCCGGGCCTCCTCAGGCCCGAGCCGCAGCGTCCAGCGGCGGCCCGACTCCACGGCGCGGTCCTTCAGCGCGGCCACCTCGGGCACGTGCAGCGGGGCCGCGTCCCGCCACACCAGGTCCACGCGCACCTCACCGGCGACCTGCTCCTTCAGCCCGGCGGGGGTGTCGCAGGCGATCACCCGCCCCCGGTCGAGGACGGCCACCCGGTCCAGCACCGTCTCGGCCTCGATGACGTTGTGGGTGACGAGCAGCACGGTCGTCCCGTGTTCGGCCCTGCGCCGGTCGACAGCGGACCACACGGCCCGCCGCGCCACCGGGTCCATGCCGGTGGTCGGCTCGTCCAGCACGAGCAGCGGCCGCTCCCCCACCAGGGCCGCCGCGAAACACGCCAGGCGCCGCTGGCCCCCGGACAGCTTCTTCAGCGGCCGTCCGGCCAGCGGCGCGAGCCCCAGCTCGTCGAGGACGGCGTCCCGCTCGGCCCGCGCGTGCCGTACGTCCAGGCCGCGCAGCCGCCCGGTGGTCTCGGCAGCGAGCGACACGGTCAGCTCGTCGAGGGCGGTCGACTCCTGCCCGAGGTAGGCGAGGATCCGCGCGGCCCGCTCGGGGTGGCAGCCGATGTCGTGCCCGAGGATCTCCACGCTGCCGCGGTCGGGCCGCATCAGCCCGGTCAGCTGGCGCACGAGGGTGGACTTGCCGGCCCCGTTGGGACCGAGCAGGCCGAAGATCTCGCCGCGGCGAACGTCCAGCGTCACGTCGTCCGTGGCCCGGACCTCGGGTGTTCCGGGGGTGCCGCGCCGGCCCCGGACCGCCGGATAGGTCTTGGTCAGCCCGCGCACCGCGCACACGACGTCACCATCGTGCCGAAATGCCTGTGCCGCGCGCTTACTCACAAGGCACGAGACTACGGGGTCGGCGACCCCGGTCCGCTCTCGGGTCGGTCCGTAGCGGGAAATCCGTCGGCAAAGAACTCAGGCGTCGAGGGGTGGGTGCTCCACGCCCGTGCGCACACTGATCTCCCGCCAGAAGCCGGCCCGGATGGCGTAACGGTCCCGCTCGTCGATCTGGTCGTCCTTGTGGGCGAGCAGGCCGAAGCGGGCCGCGTAGCGCAGCAGCTCCCCGTCGACGCGGTGCGGGATGCGCGGGTACATCCCGGACAGCTTCTGCAGGTGGCTCTGGTCGCCGAGGCGCTCGACCCAGCGCCGGGCGAAGACCTGCCCCACCTCGTCATCGCCGACCGGCTGGCCGACGTGCCCGAGATCGAGGCCTGCCACAGC
>NZ_JBEXSH010000106.1:0-15860 GCF_040613555.1 Streptomyces sp. NPDC006265 | reverse complement strand
GTCGTCACCGCCGCCGCGCCGGTACTCGGCACTGGCCACGGCGAACCCGCGGCGCGCCAGGAAGTCCGCGAAGGGGCTGATGTGACGCCGGTCGTAGGGGGCCCGCCAGGCACCGCCGTGCAGGACGAGGACGACGGGGGCGGGCCCGGGGCCGCCGGCCCGGCGCGGGGCGAAGAAGTCGATCACCTGGTCGGGGTGGTCGCCGTAGGCCGCGGTGGCGTCGGGGTCGACGGGCGCGTGGGAGAAGGCCGACTTCTCCTCGGCAGCGGCCCGTGCTGCTGCGACGTCGTCCGTCATGCTCCAACCTTCCAGCGATGAACCGTACGCGGCGGACCAGTTGAGGGGGTCAGCCGTTGGCCGGGACGGTACCAGGCGCGTGACATGCGAGGACATGCAGATGTCACGCTCGGTGAAGATCGGGCGGACACGCGGGGCCGGACACCACTCCAGGCGTCCCGGCCCCGCCGCCGCTCAGGCCAGCGTCTGCGCCAGCACCCGCGCCGCCCGCTCCACATCGGCGAACCCGACGTACAGCGGTGTGAAGCCGAAGCGCAGCACGTCCGGCGCCCGGAAGTCGCCGACCACTCCCCGCTCGATCAGCCGTTTCATCACGTCACCGGCGTCGTCACAGCGCAGCGCGATCTGGCTGCCCCGTTCCTCGTGCACCACCGGCGTCACGCACGAGACCCGGCCCTCGGGCACGTACGCCGCCACGCACTCCAGGAAGAAGTCCGTCAGCGCGAGGGACTTGGCCCGCACCGCCTCGACCGACACCCCTTCCCAGACCTCCAGGGCCGCCTCCAGGGCAAGCATGGAGAGGATGTCGGGCGTGCCGACCCGGCCGCGCAGGGCGCCGGGGGCCGGTTCGTAGCCGGTGCGCATGCCGAAGGGTTCGGCATGCGAGTTCCACCCGGGCAGCGGCGAGTCGAAGCAGTCCTGCAGCTCCCGCCGCACATACAGGTACGCGGGTGAACCGGGCCCGCCGTTCAGGTACTTGTAGGTGCAGCCGACCGCGAGGTCCACCCCGTGTTCGTCCAGTCCGACCGGCAGCGCGCCCGCGCTGTGGCACAGGTCCCACACGGCGACCGCGCCCGACTCGTGCACGGCGGCCGTCAGACCGGGCAGGTCGTGCAGCCGGCCGGTGCGGTAGTCGACGTGGTTGAGCAGGACGGCGGCGGTGCGCTCACCCAGCGCGCCCGGCACGTCCGCCGGTGCCACGGGCCGCAGGGTGCAGCCGGTCATTCGGGCGGCGGACTCGGCGATGTACCCGTCGGTGGGGAAGGTCGTCGCGTCGACGAGGAGCTCGTCACGGCCCTCCCCGGCCATCCGCACCGCACCCACGAGTGCCTTGAAGACGTTGACGCTGGTGGAGTCGCCCACCACGATCTGCCCGGGCGCCGCCCCGACCAGCGGGGCGATCCGGTCACCGATCCGCTCGGGCGCCGTCCACCAGCCGCTCTCCTCCCAGGACCGGATGCGCAGCTCGCCCCACTGGCGGCGTACGACGTCCTCGACCCGGCCGGGCACGACGGCGGGCAGCGCGCCCAGCGAGTTGCCGTCGAGGTAGACAACGTCGTCGAGCACGAACTCGGCGCGCTTGCCGGCCAGTTCGTCGACGGCGTCCAGCTTCTCTGCCGCGATGGCCGGCTCAGACATGGGACCGCGCCGTCCACAGCTCGGGGAACACGTTCTTCTGCGCGCGCTTCTCCAGCCAGGCCACCCCGGCGGAGCCGCCCGTGCCGGTCTTGGCACCCATCGCACGGCGGGTGGCGACCAGGTGGTCGTTGCGCCAGCGCCACACCAGCTCGGCGACATCGCTCAGCGCCTCGCCCAGCCGGGCGACCTCGTCGCTCTCGTCGCCCGAGTAGACGGCCGTCCAGGCCGCCTCCACCTCCGGCGACGGCTCGTAGCGCCGCGACACATCGCGCCGCAGCACGGCCTCCGGAACGTCGTACCCGCGCCGCGCCAGCAGCCGCACGACCTCGTCGTACAGGCTCGGCTCGTGCAGCGCCTTCTCCAGTTCGGCGTGCACGCGCGGTGCGCCCCGGTGCGGGACGAGCATGGACGCGGACTTGTCGCCGAGCAGGAACTCCATGCGCCGGTACATCGCCGACTGGAAACCGGAGCCCTCGCCGAGGGCGCTGCGGTACGAGTTGAACTGGGCCGGCGTGAGCTGGGCGAGCGGCTTCCAGGAGTGGTTGAGCGCCTCCAGCTCGCGGACGGACCTCTTGAGCGCGGCGATGGCGGTGGGGATGTCGTCACCCCGGAGCGCGCCGGCCGCCGTCTCCCACTCGTGGACGATGACGGTGAACCACAGCTCCATCACCTGGGTCGTCACCAGGAAGACCATCTCTCCGGGGTCCTCGGAGAGGGTGTGCTGGAGGTGGGTGAGTACGTCTGCCTTGACGTAGTCCTCGTACGGCGTCGTGCCGTGGAAGTCGAGATGCGGGGTCTCGGGCTCGTGAGCCTCGTGGGACATCGCTGTCTCCTGCGTATAACTCCGGGTAGCGGTCCGCCCCTGCCGAATCCGACACGGGGGCCCCGGTCCCCGAGGGCATCTTGCGCAATCGTCCCCCGAAACCGCAAGGCCCGCCTTTCGGGGACGGGCCTCGCGGGCACGGACCGTGTGTCAGCCCAGGACCTGCGCCGCCGTCGGCGAGGAGTCCTTCAGGAACTGGGAGCAGCGCTCGTACTCCTCCTGTTCGCCGATCGCCTGCGCGGCGCGGGCGAGGGCGTGCAGGGCGCGCAGGAAGCCGCGGTTCGGCTCGTGCTCCGGGGAGAATGATGGAAGATGTACCCGAGAGTGGGAGGGGATCTCGGTATGACCGAGCAGGAGTGGCTGGACAGCCTCGCGGCCCAGTTGCCGGAGCGGAACCTGGAGTGGGTGTCGGACCTTGCCAGGATCTGCTCCACGGAGTGGGTAGGAGACAAGCCGCCGACAGGGGAGGCTTACGAACCCGCCGCGCCAAATGCAGCTGCCCATGACGGCGGCGTTTCGAGGGCGCCAGAGAGCCGAGGAGGTCTCTACTACGCTCCCGCTCAGAACGACGAGATCTGAACTCATGCACTCTTCGTCCCGAATGAGGCTCGTCCAAGATCGACACCGGGCGGTCTTGCGTTTTGCCTGGTCAGGCCATTGGGATGGGACGGTCTCGGGTGTGGGAGGGGCTCCGGGAGCGGGTTGGCCCCCAGATGGCTCCCAGCGCGGGGCAGGTGTGTGTGAAGTGGTGATGACGCAACAAGGGCTGCGGATGGGACCGGTAGTCTCCCGGTGATCCTCGGCACGTTCCGTTCGCCTGCCGCAACCAGACCTGCGACGTCCACGTCATCTGTGCTCCACCGGGAGGGAGGCCGTGTCGCTGGCGGCTCCCCTCTGCCCGGGAACTGAGGGCGAGCAGTTGGACGCAGCTTCTGGGAAATGAACCATGCGTGCCCTGCTCAAACTGGTCAGCGCGAGCGCCACTGTCACCAGGACAACGGCAGCGAGAGGGCCTCCGGGGGCCTTCGCCCATGCAGGGGCACTGGAGCCGAGGGGGCCGCTGGAGACCAGCGCGGGGAAACAGGCCAGGAGCCCGGCGCCGGCGACCCAGCGTCGCCGCACGCGATAGCCGGAGCCTGACGCGGCAGCGAGGACGGCGAGGATGAAGGCGGCGAGCAAGGGTGCCCCGGGCGAACGGACACCCCAAGCCGGCTGGAGACCCGACAACATGGCCAACCCCAGGGCTCCGCAGAATGCGAACACAGCTCCGATCGCCAATGCCAGAGTCGCAGCGGTCCTGTGCTTGGGGACCACGATCCTGACTGGCGGCGTTGGCTGCGGTTCGCCTCGTAGCTCGGCGTCGAGCATGGCAACGAGCTCCCGGTGGCTCTTGCGGCCTCGCCAAGTGAACAGGGTGCTGAGCAACACCGTTGCCGTCGCAAGCAGTTGCCAGCTGTCGACGACCGCCTCCACGAGGGTCGCCCCGCGTGCCACGCGGGGAGTCAGGCAACCCAATGCCACCCACAGCACGAGAACTCCATGGAAGCAGCGCCGTCGATCATGTTGCTTCCGTAAGGCTCGTTCGTATCGGGCCACCGTCTCCGCCCACCGGCGTGCGTCGAGGCTTCTGGGGGTTGAGGACTCGATGTCGGCCAGCAACCTGGCGGCCAGGTGGCGTGTAAGCAGTCCATCGCCGTCGAAGTACTTCGTGTGATCGCCCAATGGGTGGCCGAGTACCGGTGTGGCCTCCTGCTCTACGCCCTTTGGGAGCGTGGGGAACAGCATCCTGCCCACCATGTCGTGCTGGCTGCTGCACTCCTCCCACTCGAGCTGCTTCGCGCCCTTGGACGGCGGTAGAGCAAAGAGCGTCTCCGCATCGGGGCGGATGCGGAACCTGAGGGTCAGTCCGCACACGAGCGTCAGCGTCGCGCTCACCACAATCGCAGTCCACCGGGGGGCTGTCTCCAAGGGAACGCCGGGTACGGATTCCGGGGTGCTTGACCCGTTCCTGCCGTTGCCGGCCGACCCACCCGGTGGCGAAGCCCGCCAAAACAGCAGGGACATGCGCACCTCCCCCCGGAAGCCCCACTCTGAGCGGGCTCATCCTGCCCACGGTGCACGGGAATAACCAGGGTGCATATGAGGACCAAACCTTGGTTCGCCCACGCCATGGCGAGATCCATTTGACGGCGTGGGTGCCGATTCCCCAGGTAGGAAGTGTGAGGCACGGCCATAACGCCGAAGCTGAAGCGCGGTGATGATGGCTTGATCCCATAGGACGGATAGGCCAGTCCGTTGGCCGGTCCCGCCCTGGACACGCGCCCCGTAGACCTGCCCGCTCGCTGAAGGTGATCGGTCGCCAGTAGCCTCCGTTTCCGGCCAGCCCCAACACGGGAGACGCTCGATGACTGATACGCCAGTGCCCGATGCGGTCAACACGCTTCAGTTCGCTCGTGACCTCGCGCGCCTCGAAGCACGTCTCGCGGATGCGGCAGGGGAATGGCTGCCTCTGGAGCAGCAATCACCGGCGGCTGCCGGGTTCCTCGTACTGCTGCATGAGCTCACGGAGGGCACAGACCCCGTGCCGGCCATCGCGACGGCGATGCGTGCCCATGATCGCGTGTACGAGAACAAGCGCGAGCATCACGAGGCGAGCGAGGAGCAGCGGCGGATCATTGAGGAGGAGGTCGCGGCGGAAGAGGAGGTCACGAAGAAGGTCGAGTGCCCGTTCTGTGGCGTGTCGGCGGGGATGAACTGTCGTGGCACAGGGGCTGGTGGAGGGTTGAGGAAGCGGAGCCATCGGGACCGCTTCCGCCTGGCGCGGAGCCTCAACGATGCGCCGTCCGAGCCCGGCGGAGGAACGGCCTCTCCACGAGGTAGTACGACAGCAGGGCCAGCGTCACGGTGAGTACCGCCGTGGCCGTCAGCCGCCCCTCCTGCACGCCGAGGGAGGCCAGCAGCCGTACGACGGGATTAGTGCCACAGGTAGATCCCGTAACTGAGGTTGCGGCCGACCCAGGCGAGCGGCTCCCACGCCAGCAGACGGGAGAGCCAGGCGTCGGGCCGCAGTTCGAGTCCGGCGACGAGGGTGGCGGAGGTCACCGCCACCCCGATTCCTGTCCGCCCCGTCAGGTGAAGACGATCCTGCGAACGTATTGCGCACGTCAGTAAGCGGCTGACGATCGCGCGTGTAATAGAGCTTGTTGGTCAGCAGTACCGCCCAGCGGTCATCGGCCGGAGCGACCCACATGCCGGTTCCTGTGAAGCCGTAGTGCACCCAGCAGCCCTGGGCGGCCACGGTCTCTGGTGCCGGATGCCAGAACAGGCCGCGGGCGGGGCTGAGTTGCCCGGTGTGGATCTAAAGCGACTCCTTGATCCAGGCCGGCCCGAAGCCGGGAGACTCGGGCGACTGGTCGGGGTCGAGCAGGTGGCGGAGGAAGGCGGCGAGGTCGTCGAGTACGGAGAAGACGCCTGCGATACCGCACACGCCGCCGAGGAGACGGGCTGAGAAGTCGTGAGCGGTTCCCCTGAGATGTGCCCTGGTGCTCTCGTCGAGTTCTGTTGGCGCACAGCGGGTCAGGGACGCTTCGGAGAGCGGTCCGAAGCGGGTGGCGGTCATGCCCAGGGGATGCCAGACGCGGGTGGCGGCGAGTTGGTCCAGGGACTCGCCGGAGAGGTGTTCGGCGAGATAGCCCAGGATGAGGGCGGCGCGGTCGGTGTGTTCGACGGCTTGGCCTGGCGGACGGTGGAGGGCTTCGTGGAGTACGCCGTCCCGGACGTCCTGGGGGTCGGTGCCGTAGAGGTTCTTGAGGTTGGCCCGGAGCGGGAGACCGGCGGTGTGGGTGAGCAGGTGCCGGGCGGAGACCTGGGAGAGCGGGTGTCCGGGGACCTCGGGCCAGAAGTCGCCCAGAGGTGCGTCGAGTTGGAGTTTACCGTCCTCGACGAGTGCGCCGACGGCCGACCAGACGGCGAGGATCTTGGTGAGGCTGGCGACGTCGAAGACGGTGTCGAGGCGCATCGGCGCGTCCGGCCGGGCCGGGTCCAGGACGCCGACGGTGCCACTGGCCCGCGTGCCGTCGCTGTCCCCGACGGCCCAGACCGCACCGGGGTAGACCCTGTCGCGGACACCCTCGTTGAGGAGCTGGTGGATGCGGTCGGTGTCGAGGTCGAAGGCCATGTTCTCCCGATCGGTCGTGGGCGCGAGGGTGTCCCGCCGGTCAGCGTAGTGAGGCAGCCGGGGCGGGAACGGCTGCGCCACAGGGGGATCAAGCGAGTTGTCGGCCGAGCGCGGTCAGAGCGCCGGCCGTGGCGCTGAGCGGGTAGCGGGCCGCGTTGGCACGGCCCGCTGCCTGGAGTGCGGCGATCAGGCCGGGTGTGCTCCGGAGCCGTTCGAGGTCCCGTGTGAGGGCGGTCGGGTTGGTGAAATCGGTGGCCAGGCCGCTCGCGCCGACAGATTCGTGCAGTCCGGCAACAGGCTGGTAGACGACGGGCAGTCCGCAGGCTTGGGCTTCGAGGGCGACCAGTCCCATGGCTTCGAGGGTGGTGGAGGGCATCACCAGGGCGTCGTGATCGGCGAAGGCCCTCCGCAGTTGGGGACGGCGGAGCCAGCCCAGGTAGCGGACTCGGGCTCCGAGGGGTCGCAGCAGAGGAGCCAGGGCGTGGAATGGTGGCGTGGGGCGACGCTCAGCTCGACGGCTTGTGTGAAAGGGAGTGCGTGCAGAAGGGCTTCGATGCCCTTTTCGGCGGTGTGGCGTCCGGCGTACAGCAGGCGGAGATGGCTGGTGGGCCGGTGGCCGCGACGCTGCGGTGGACTGGCGAGCAGATGGTCGGGGATGCCCCAGGGGATCGTTTCGCTCTTCCGGCGGTCGGTGGTGGGCGCGAGGCATAGCAGACGGTCGGCCATCGCCGCGGTGGGGACGACGATGGCGTCGGCGGCGCGCGCGGTTTCCTGCAGGACGCCGAGCTGGTTGCGTGGGCTTCGGCGAACAACAGATCGGTGCCATGGACGAGGACGAGGCGAGGGTGGTCGGGCAGTGCCCGGATCAGGGCAGGGGCGGCGCCGAAGGCGAGGTGCTGCAGGTGGAGTACGCCGATGTCGGTGGGCTTGAGCCGTTGCGACAGGGCCCTGCGCAGGGCGTGGACGTACTGGGTGAACGGCGGGCCTGCCAGACACTTGCCGGGTCCACTGGCCGTGGAAGCCGATGTCGCCGATGGGGGCGGTGATCTCGACGAACAGGCCGAGGCGTCCGACGGAGGAGCGGCCGAAAAGCAGCGGGACGAAGGTGTCTGAGCCGACCTCTTCGAGGGTGTGGCCGAGGTAGAGCTCGCCGGGCTGGAGGACGTACCCGTCCGGGCCGATCAGGAGCTCGGTGGTGGGGTTCGGCTGGCGGGTGTCCAGGACGTCGGCCGTGTAGGTGAGCAGCGTGGGGCCGAGGCGGACGTTGTAGCTGTTGGGGTTGACCTGGTCGGGGGCGAAGGGCGTGATCCGCAGGCGGCCGTCCTGGGCAGCGGCCGTAATCTCGGGACCGGTCAGGATCATTGCGTGCCTCCGTCGGCGGGGGCGGTGAGGACGTGCTTGACGGCCTGACTGAGGAGCAGCCCTGCGGCGTGTGTGCGGCCGGCGAGATAGGTGTCTGCGAGGTAGTCGATGGTCAGGACGGTGGTGATCCCGTCCGGCAGGGGATCCGGCGCGGTGACAAGCGGTCCGGCTTGCTCGGTGAGGTGTTTCAGCAGGCCGTGAAGGTCCTGACGGAAGTCCTCTGGAACGTGGGCGTGGACGAGCTGGTTGTCGAAGGGCTCGATGGCGAGCAGGTCGCCCAGGGTGAGGGCGTCGCTGAGGGAGATGGGCCGCAGCGCGGTCTCGTTGAGGATGACGGCGTCGGCGCCGAGCCCAGTCCGCAGACGTTCTGCGAGGTCGACGAGTAGGTCGTGGCGATTTAGAACTCCGCGCCGGTACGCCTTGGTGATGGGGCCGAGGACGGCGGTGAGCTGTTGGCTGACTTCGTCGATCGGTGCTTTCACTGCCGACAGGTCTGTGGGGACAGAGGCTGGGATCTGGTCCGGGAAGCGGGTGGTGCCGGCACCCCAGCCGCGTCCGACGGGTGTGGCGATCGCGTAGCCGTCGGTGAGTTCGCGGCCTTTGACGATGAGGGTGTCGCCGACCCGTACCGGGCCCGCGCCATGGAGCTCATCGACGCCGTAGTGGACGCGTTCCGCGAAACCCAGCGGGCCAACGCCGCCCACACCCAGGCCCGCGACGCCCTGGACGCCTACCTCGCCGAGCACCCCGACATCCGCGAGGAAGCCGACGTCATGGTCTCCAACGCCATGGCCGAGGCGTCCGCCAAGCACCTCCTGGATGCATACGGACCGCCGCCTACCCAGCACCCGGACGAGGCCGACACCTCAGACAAGGCATAGAGCCGTCTCCCCGCTCCCCCCACTCCCGTCCTGGGCCCGCAAACCCCCAGCACGGGCACCTCACCCCATCCCCAGTGATCGACCGGCGGACCGGTGTTGCCGCACCAACGCCCGCCAGAAGAGGACCCACCCCTTGCGCCAACCCGCAATACCCCCTGCCCCGCACCCACCCCGCGCGCCGACTCTCCCCTCCCTCCCCGTGTCCCACCGCCGCGTTCGCGCCCAACTGGCGACCACAGCGGCGCGGCGCGGGAGGGGCAGGTTCTTTGACCGAAGACCAATGGCTGCGCCGAGTAGAGGCTCAGCTCCCCGACCGCGACGAAGAGTGGGTCGACGACCTGCTCCGCATCTTCGGCATAGACCGGTCATGAACGAACGGCGCCGGGTCCCCAGCCACAACGGGGACCCGACGTCCTCGTATCACCGAAGCACCGGCTCGATATCCGCCGGATCGAAGATCGGCCCGTTGGACGCGGGCTTGATGACGACCGCGCGGAAGACCTTGAGGACCGCGGCGCGCTGCTGTTCGATCGCCAGGTTCTCCCACCGGCCCCGTATGTCGATGGGGCCGGCCGCGAAGGTCGCGGCCTCGGCCCGGTGCAGAGCTCGCTCCCGGTGCAGTTCCGCGATCTGCCGCTCCAGATCCTCGGTGAGCGCGATGTAGCGGGCAGCCGACATGCGCTTCTCCTGCCACGCCTGCTTGAACTCGGCCATATCCCGTTCCAGGGAAGCTAGTTGCTCCTCCTTGGTCCACTCCGACACGCGCTCACGGACGTTCGCCAGCGCCTTGTCCGAGCTGAGGAACACGGCATTCCTGATGAGACGGTCGACGGGTTCGCCAGCCCGGGCCACTCCCCCGCATCCACCGTCGTTCTTGCCGGGGCACGCGTACTTGAACTGCGATGACGTCTTCGACTTCCGGTACGACGGGAAGGCCCGCATCTTCGTACCGCACCGCCCGCAACGAGCGATGCCGGAGAGCAGGTACTTGGTGGCGTTGTCCCGTACGGCACATCCCTCCGACTCCCGCTTGACCTTCTCCGTCAGCAGGTACCAGTCGTCGGGAGTGATGATCGGCTCCCAGTCACCGACGACGGGAGCACCGCTCTCGTCCAGGAACAGCTCGCCCTGGTGCATCCGGTAGCCGCAGATCCGCGGGTTCAGCAGCATCCGCTTGATCTTGGAGTCGTCGAAGACGCCGCCGCTGTGCGACCTGACCCCCTTGTCCCGCCACTCACGCGCGATCGACGCCCAGCGGATGCCACCCAGGAAGTCCTTCACCGCCTTGCGGAGGTTCTCGGCCTCTTCCGGCACCAGCGTCCGTCGGTCCTCGCGGTTCCATCCGTACGGCGCCCGACCACCGGGAAGCTTACCCTTCGCCGCCAGTTCCAGGTGCTTGCGCTTCGTCCGCTTCGACGTGTCCGCCGAGGACTTGTTGGCGATGGTGACCTTGATCCGGGCGATGAACCGGCCGTTCTCCGTGGACAGGTCGATGTCCGAGGCCGATACGGAGTCGAAGACGAGGTGGCGCTTCCGACGCTCGGCATCCTCGTACTCGTCAATCCACGCTTCCAGTTCACGAGGCTGACGCGTGAAGCGGTCGATGTCCCAAGCGACGACCCCGTCGATCCGCCCGGCCTTCAGGTCTTCCAGCATCTGCCGGAACTCGGGTCGTACCGTCTTGCGCTTGTACGCGGAGAGGTCGTTGTCCTCATAGACCTTGGCGACCTCCCACCCCCGGGCAGCGCAGTGCAGTCGGCAGTCCTCCTCCTGTCGCGCGACGCCAAGCCCCTCAGCCTCGTCGTCCTTGCTGATCCGGGTGTAGATGCCCACCTGCATGGCCCCGGAGGACCCCCGTCGTGCTGCCATGCGCCGGATCGTCGCATATCGCGATCAGGTACATCAAGCGCCATTCTCATATCCACCCGACCCACGGCCGATATCCCTCGAAGGCGTCCCGAACCTCCGTCCCCAAGTGGCAGACTGATTGCATGACGACGCACAAGAACCTGCTCGGCGGCCCGGACCCGACCTACCTGCCGGAGAACGAAGAGGCGTACCGCCTGCTGGGCGAGGAATCCCAGCCCCCGGCCGAGGTCGCGGCGAAGCATCCGACGTTCTCGCTCGCCTGGGCGATGCTCGCCGACGACGCCTTCGAGGCGGGGCGAGTTGTCGAGTCGTACGCCTACGCGCGGACCGGCTATCACCGCGGCCTGGACTCGCTGCGCCGGGCCGGCTGGAAGGGGCACGGCCCCATCCCTTGGGACCACCGGGCCAATCGCGGATTCCTGCGCTGCCTCGCTGCCCTCGCCCGTGCCGCCGGCGAGATCAACGAGAAGGACGAGACGGAGCGTTGCTGGCAGTTCCTCAAGGACAGCAGTGCCGAGGCGTACACCGAACTGAAGCGGTAGTCACGGCAGTTGAGACGTCTGTGCCGCCGTCACTCAGACAGCGGCGGCGGCACGGAATTCAGAATTACGGCACCGGGCCGTGGCCCTTCCAGCCGCTGCGGCGCAGCGCGTCCAGACCGCGGTGGTAGCCCGTGCGGGCGTACGCGTACGACTCGACGGCGGCGCCCCGCTCGAACGCCTCGTCGGCGAGCTGCGCCCAGGCGAGCGAGGAGGTGGGGTGCGTACCGGCGACCTCGACGGGCGAGGCACCCGACGCGAGCATTTCCCGCGGCCCGGGGTCGTCGGGGAGGTGGGTCGGGGGCGGGCCCCCGAGAAGGTTCTCGTGAATGGACCTGCCCCAAGTCTGCGCCATCCCACTCGGCCGCGGGCACCGGACCCGCTCAGCCGCAGCACCAGCGCCCCGCCCCTCTACCCCAACCGCTTCCGCACCGGCTCCCCCTCCAGCGGCGGCGCCGTCACACCCCCGTGCCGCAGGCACTCCGGCCGCTTGCAGTCCGGCGGCGGCCTGCGCACCACCGCAAACGCGATCACCGCCCCCACCACCAGCGCCCCCGCGCACCAGCCCATCGCCTTGCCGAACGCCGTGTCGAAGGCGGCCGGCTCCCGGTACGCCTCCTCCCCCATCCCCGCCAGCAGCGGCAGCGCCGCCACCGCCATCAGACCCGCCGCCCGGGCCGCCGCGTTGTTGATGCCGCTGGCCAGCCCGGCCCGCACCACGCTCACCGAGCCCAGCACCGTCGCCGTCAGCGGCGCCACCAGCGTGACCAGGCCCAGCCCGAGCACCACCAGCGCCGGCAGCACATCGACGGCGTAGGACGCCCCCGGCCCGACCCGCAGCATCAGCAGCATCCCCGCCGCGCACAGCAGCGGCCCCACCGTCAGCGGGATCCGCGGCCCGATGCGGTCGGCCAGCTCCCCGGAGCGCGCCGACAGCAGCAGCATCAGCACGGTCGTCGGCAGCAGTGCCGTACCGGCGGCGAGGGCGGAGTAGCCCACGACCACCTGAAGCTGGAGCGCGGCGAGGAAGAAGAACCCGCCGAGGGCCGCGTACAGGCACAGCGTGACAAGGTTGACGGCCGTGAACTGCCGGGACGCGAAGATGTCCGGCGGCATCATCGGATCGGGCCGGCGCCGCTCGACGACCACGAACGCGACGGCCGCGGCCAGCCCGGCCACCGCCGAGACCACCACGACCAGGCCGCCCTCACCGGCCTCGATCAGCGCGTACGTCACCAGCGCGAGGGCCAGCGCCCCCAGCACGGCCCCGAGCACGTCGAACCGCCCGTGCGCCCGCTGTCCCCCACCCGACTCGGGAACATGCCGCAGCGCGACCGGCACGCACACCAGCGCCAGCGGCACGTTCAGCAGGAACACCCACCGCCAGCCCGGCCCGTCCACCAGCCAGCCGCCGACGAACGGCCCGACCGCGGCCCCGATCCCGCCGAAGCCGGACCACAGGCCCACGGCCCGCCCCCGGTCGTCGGGGTGGAAGGACGCCTGGATCAGCGCCAGCGACCCGGGCGTGAGGAGTGCACCACCCACCCCCTGCAGCGCCCGCGCGGCGATCAGCACGCCGGCGTTCGGCGCGATGCCGCACAGCAGCGACGCCACCGCGAACCACACCACGCCGACGACGAACACCTTGCGCCGCCCGAACCGGTCCCCCAGCGCCCCGCCCAGCAGGATCAGCCCGGCCAGCGTGACCATGTAGGCGTTGACCGTCCACTGCAGGGCGGACAGGTTCGCGTCGAGGTCGCGGCCGATGCGCGGCAGGGCGACATTGACGACGGTGGAGTCCAGCAGCGCCATGCCGGAGCCGAGGACGGTGGTGAGCAGGACCCACTTGCCCTGCGGGGAGGCCAACCGGACATCGGGCATGCAGGGAGCATACGGAAGAGCCCGGCACCCCAGGAGGTGCCGGGCTCCACGCGAGCGAACCGGAAGCGAGCCGGTGTAAACCGCCGCGAACCGGACTTACTTGATCTTCGTGCCGGTCGAGCGCAGGTTGCCGCAGGCCTCGACGACGCGCGCGGACATGGAGGCCTCGGCCAGCTTGCCCCAGGTGCGCGGGTCATAGGTCTTCTTGTTGCCGACCTCGCCGTCGACCTTCAGGACGCCGTCGTAGTTGCGGAACATGTGGTCCGCGACCGGGCGCGTGAACGCGTACTGGGTGTCCGTGTCGATGTTCATCTTCACGACGCCGTTCTCCAGCGCGGTGCGGATCTCCGCCTCCGTGGAGCCGGAGCCGCCGTGAAAGACGAAGTCGAACGGGGAACCCTTGCCGAACTTGGCGGCGACGCCCTCGTTCAGCTCCTTCAGCAGCTCGGGACGCAGGACGACGTTGCCCGGCTTGTACACGCCGTGCACGTTGCCGAACGACGCGGCCAGCAGGTAGCGGCCCTTCTCACCGAGGCCCAGGGCCTCGGCGGTGCGGATCGCGTCGTCGACCGTGGTGTACAGGGAGTCGTTGATCTCGTGGGTGACGCCGTCCTCCTCGCCACCGGTCGGGGTGATCTCCACCTCGAGGATGATCTTCGCGGCGCGGGCCTGCTCCAGCAGCTCCTGCGCGATGGAGAGGTTGTCGGCGAGGGTCTCGGCCGAGCCGTCCCACATGTGCGACTGGAACAGCGGGTTCAGACCGGCCTCGACGCGCTTCTGGGAGAGCGCCAGCAGCGGGCGTACGTACCCGTCGAGCTTGTCCTTGGGGCAGTGGTCGGTGTGCAGCGCGATGTTCACCGGGTACTTCTCGGCGACGATGTGCGCGAACTCGGCCAGGGCGACCGCGCCGGTCACCATGTCCTTGCTGTACTGACCGCCCAGGAACTCGGCGCCACCCGTGGAGATCTGGACGATGCCGTCGCTCTCCGCCTCAGCGAAACCGCGCAGGGCCGCGTGCAGGGTCTGGGTGGAGGTCACGTTGATGGCCGGGTAGGCGAACTTTCCTGCCTTCGCCCGGTCCAGCATCTCGTTGTAGACCTCGGGAGTTGCGATGGGCATGCGTCCGCTCCTTGTATCTGCGGGTTGACGTACTGCTGTGTCTAACGGCCCTGACCTAGACCTTGGGGTGCGACGTCATCGTCGGCCCCATCTTTCCAGACTTGGCCGGAAGGTCCAGGCCACCGTCCACGCCCTGGTCAGTCCCCGGTCAGTCGAGGCCCAGCTCGTCCTTCGAGAAGGCGAAGAGGTACGGCACCCCGGCGCCCTCCTGGATCTTCTCGGCGGCGCCGGTCGCCCGGTCGACGATGGTCGCGACGGCGACGACCTCGGCCCCGGCCTCGCGCACGGCCTCGACGGCCGTGAGCGGGGAGCCGCCGGTGGTGGAGGTGTCCTCGACGACCAGCACGCGGCGGCCCGCGATGTCCGGGCCCTCGACGCGGCGCTGGAGTCCGTGCGCCTTGGCGGCCTTGCGCACGACGAAGGCGTCCAGGCGCCTGCCGCGCGCGGCGGCCGCGTGCAGCATGGCGGCGGCGACCGGGTCGGCGCCCATGGTCAGACCGCCGACGGCGTCGAAGTCCAGCTCGGCGGTCAGGTCCAGCAGCACCTGGCCGACCAGCGGGGCGGCTTCCCCGTCGAGCGTGACGCGCCGGAGGTCGACGTAGTAATCGGCCTCGAGACCCGACGACAGGGTCACCTTGCCGTGCACCACGGCCTTGTCCTTGATCTGCTGCAGCAGCGCGCCGCGTGTGTCCGTCATGGCGCCCAGCTTAAAGGCGGCGCCAGCTCCAGGTCGTGCGGGCCTCCAGCGGCTCCAGGGGCGTGACCAGGCGCGGCAGGGTGTTGAGGCCGTTGGGCGGACCCGTCTGCGGTTCCACGCACACGGCCTCCCGCTGCTCGTCGTAGACGACGACCCACTCCTCCCGGCTGGTCACCTTCAGCTCCAGCTGACCGGGCCAGGTCAGGGTGGCCTCGACGCCGCCGGGCATGCCGAAGCAGTCGTCCCAGGGGCCGGGCTTCGGGTCGAGGCGGTTGCCCGTGGGCAGGTGGTCGTCGCCGCGCTCCTCCTGCCAGGCGGGGTCGAAGCCGAGGGTCACGTCCTCGCCGCCGAGGTTCCGGTTGAACCAGGGGTGCCAGCCGATCTGCGCCGGGAAGGACGAGTCGTACGTCTCGACGGACATGGTCAGCGTCAGCGCGTCCTCGGTGAGGGCGACGATCTGGGTGACGAGACCCGAGTGGGGCCAGGGGGCGGCGAGCTCGCAGGTGAGGACGGCCTCGTCCTGGCTCGTGCGGGCGGTGCGCCAGGCGCCGTCGCGGACGGTGCCGTGGATGGCGTGGGGCGGGGCGTTGAGCGGCATCTGCCGCACTTCGGCACCGTCCAGGAACCGTCCGTCCCGGATCCGGCCGCACCAGGGCACCATCGGGAAGCACCCGAACCGCTCACCCTGGCGGAGCAGTTCGACGCCGCCGATCCGCAGTCCTCCGACCCGGCCGCCGTTGCCCGGCTGCACGGTCACCTCCGCGTCACCCGCGGTCAGCGTGGCATCGGACTGCGCACCCCCGTGGGCCCGATGCTCCGCACCGCGCTCGAAGTGCCCTTCCTGCCCCGCCGCCAC
>NZ_JBEXSH010000105.1:0-15875 GCF_040613555.1 Streptomyces sp. NPDC006265 | reverse complement strand
CCCGCGCCCGCTGGCCGACGGGTGGGCGCGGCAGGCCGCCTTCTTCAACTGCTGCGGCCCGACGGAGACGACGATCGTCAACACGATGAGCCGCCACGACCCGTGCGCCCCGCTGCTCACCATCGGCCGCCCCACCGCCAACAACACGGTCTACGTCCTCGACACCGACCGCCGCCCCCTGCCGATCGGCGAGGTGGGCGAGATGTGGGCCGGCGGCGACTGCGTCTCCGCCGGCTACCTCGGCGACGACGCCCTCAACGCCGAGCGCTACGCCCCCGACCCGTTCCTCGGCGGCGGCCGGCGCATGTTCCGCACCCGCGACCTCGGCCGCTGGACCCCCGGGGGCGAGCTGGAGCACCTCGGCCGCACCGACGACCAGGTCAAGGTGCGCGGCTTCCGCGTCGAGCTGGACTCCGTCTCCTCGGTCCTGGAGTCGGCCGCCGGCTGCACCCGCGCCGTCACCCTGAGACGCGACGCCCGCACCCTGGTCTCCTTCGTCTGCCCGGCCGACGTCGACCCGGACGCGGCGCGCCGCGCGGTCGCGGACGCCCTGCCGTACTACTGCGTCCCCGAGCAGGTCCTGCCGCTGGCCCTGCTCCCCGAGACCGACCGCGGCAAGGTCGACAAACAGGCGCTGCTGCACATGATCGAGGAGCGCGTGGCGGTGGCGCGATGACCACGTCCCCGCCCCGGAACCAGCAGGCCGCCGGCGGACTTCCGCCGCTCCTGTCCGGCCCGCGCCGCCTGCTCAAACACCCCCGCCTGATGCACTACAACCGGCTCGCGGCCCTGGTGCTCCTCGCCAACGTGAGCTTCGCCCGGGCGCTTTGGCCTCTGGAGGCCGCCGCCCTCGGGCACGCGGCCCTCGCCAACCTCGCCCTCGCCGTCGTCGTACGCCAGCAGTACGTCGTCAACCTGCTGTTCCGGCTGGCGACTTCGGCGCCGGCCACCTGGCCTCTGCGGGTCCGCTGGGCGCTCGGCAAGGTCTACCACTTCGGCGGACTGCACGTCGGTGGGGCGCTGGCGGGCACGGTCTGGTTCCTGGCGCTGACGATCACGACACCCGGTGGCCCCGTCAGGGCCGTCGGCTGGACCCTGATCGCCCTCCTCGCGCTCGTCGTCGCCACCGCACTGCCACCCTTCCGTTCCCGCCACCACGACCACTTCGAGAAGATCCACCGCTTCGGCGGCTGGGCGGCCCTGGTCCTGTTCTGGACGCACACGCTGCTGTCGTCGCCGGGCCCCTGGGAGGTCGGCACGCTCGCGGTGGTCACCTTCAGCGTCGCCCTGCCCTGGCTGCGGCTGCGCAAGGTGGACGTCCGCCTCGAACGCCCCTCCTCCCACGTCGTCCTGGCCCGCTTCGACCACGGCGAGACCCCCTTCGCGGGCTCCTCCACCGCGATCAGCCGCAGCCCGCTGAAGGAATGGCACTCCTTCGCCAACGTCCCCGCCCCCGGCGAGTCCGGCTTCCGGCTCACGATCTCCCGTGCCGGCGACTGGACCGGCTCCTTCATCGACGACCTGCCCCGGCAGGTGTGGGTCAAGGGCATCACCACGGCGGGCGTCGCCAACATCGAGGTCCTGTTCACGAAGGTGGTCTACGTCGCCACCGGCAGCGGTATCGGGCCCTGCCTGCCCCACCTGCTCGCCGCCCAGGTGCCCTCCCGGCTCGTCTGGGCGACCCGCGACCCCCGGGCGACCTACGGCGACGCCCTGGTCGACGAGATCCTCGCCGTCCAGCCGCACGCCCTGATCTGGGACACCTCCCGGCACGGCAAGCCCGACATGGTGCGCCTCGCCCACGAGGCCTGCCGGGACTTCGGCGCCGAGGCGGTCATCTGCATCTCCAACAAGAAGCTGACCTGGCAGGTGGTCCACGGCCTGGAGCGGCGGGGCATCCCGGCGTACGGCGCGATCTGGGACTCGTGACCCGCACGTGTGAACTCCCGGAAGGAGACGGATCATGAACCATCTGAAGGTCGAACGGCACGGCCGTGTGGTGACCGTGCGCCTGCACCGCCCGCACGTCCGCAACGCGCTCAGCAGTGAACTGCTCACCGAACTCCTCGAAGTGCTAAGTCCGTTGGACACGGACCCGGAGACCGGCTGCTTCGTCGTCACCGGCTCGGACACGGTCTTCGCGGCGGGCGCCGACATCAAGGAGATGGCCGGGAAGTCGGCCGTCGACATGGCGGCCGAGGACTACTTCGCCGCCTGGGAGGAGTTCGCGGACCTCCGCACCCCGAAGATCGCGGCCGTCAACGGCCATGCCCTGGGCGGCGGTTGCGAGCTGGCGATGATGTGCGACCTGGTCGTCGCGGGGGAGTCGGCGGTCTTCGGCCAGCCCGAGATCAAGCTGGGCGTGATCCCCGGCATCGGCGGCACCCAGCGGCTGACCCGGCTCGTCGGCCGGGCCACGGCCATGGACCTGGTCCTCACCGGCCGCACCATGGACGCACGGGAGGCCGGACGCTGCGGTCTCGTCTCCCGCGTGGTCCCGGACGACCGGGTCCTGCCCGAGGCCCTCGAAGCGGCGGCGGCGATCGCCTCCCACGGCCGCGCGGCGGTCCGGGCGGCCCGCGAGTGCGTCGACCGGGCCCTGGAAAGCGGCCTGCGCGACGGCATCCGCTTCGAACGCCGTGTCTTCCACGCCCTGTTCGCCACCGACGACCAGAAGGAGGGGATGACGGCGTTCCTGGAGAAACGCCCTCCGCACTTCCACGGACGCTGACGGCGGCCCGGTCATCCGAGAGGGTCTTCGGCTGCCGCCAAGGCCCTCTCCACGCCCGGCTCCCGCGGCCCGAGGAACCGCGGATCCGGCCGGAACACCGCGTCCAGAGCGGCCTTCCCGGAGGCGAGGATCTCCCGGGCGCCCCCGTAGTACCAGGTCGCGTCGTGCACGGCGTCCACCCCGACCCCGTACGACGCGACCCCCGCCGCCTCGCACAGCGCCACCGCGCGCCGGATGTGGAAGCCCTGGCTGATCAGCACGGCCTCATCCACCCCGAAGATCTTCTTCGCGCGCACGCACGAGTCCCAGGTGTCGAACCCCGCGTAGTCGCTGACGATCCGCCCGTCGGGCACCCCGTGCCGGGTCAGGTAGACGCGCATGGCGTCCGGCTCGTCGTAGTCCTCACGGCTGTTGTCCCCGGTGACGAGCACCACCTCCACCCGCCCCGCCCGGTACAGCTTCGCCGCCGCGTCCAGCCGGTGCGCGAGGTACGGCGAGGGCTCCCCCTCCCACAGCCCGGCACCGAACACCACGGCCACATCGGTACGCGGCACATCCGCCGTCGTACGCAGCCGGTCACCCGCCACGGTGTACATCCACGTCGCGGGGAGCAGTGCGAGCACACACCCGGCCATCACGGCCTGCACCAGCCGCCGCTGCCCCCGTCGGGTACGCGGCAGCCGTGGTCTGCGAAACCCCACACGACGCATCGGACGGTCCCTCCCCAGGTCGGCCTCTCGACAGTCAGGGACGTTCTCCCGGGCCGCCCGGTTCATCCGCAGCCGCGTGACCAGCTTCACTCGATTCGCCGAAACCGCAGGTCACGCCACCTCACACACTCCTGTCCCGCATCGTGAACCGCTGGAAAACACCCGTGACGCCCAGGCAACGGGAAGGCAACGTGGTGCCGCGACCATCGGTGCATGCCCAGTCAGCTCAGCCTCGTCCCGCCGCCCGCCCCGCGCCGCCCGGCCGCGCCCGCCCTCGTGGTCGTGGCGCACGGCAGCCGCGACCCCCGCGCGCTGAGCACGGTGAGCGCACTCCTCGACCGGGTCCGGGCCCTGCGCCCCGACGTGCCGGTGCACCTGGGCCACATCGAACTCAACGCCCCCCTGCTCCCGGACACGCTCGCCGCCCTGGGAGACACGGAGGCGGTCCTCGTCCCCCTTCTCCTCAGCCGCGGCTACCACGTCAAGCAGGACATCCCCGAGATGGCCGCGGCCTCCCGGGCCCGCACCCACCAGCCGGCCCCGCTCGGCCCCCACCCCCTCCTGGTCGACGCCCTCCAGGCCCGCCTGCTGGAGGCCGGCTGGGGCGCGACACCCCGCCGCAGCAGCGCGGTGGTCCTCGCCGCGGCGGGCTCCCGCGACCCGGACGCGAAGACGGACACCGCCCGCACGGCCCACCTCCTGGCCGCCCGCCTCGGCGTCCCCGTCATCCCGGCCTATGCCTCCGCGGCGACCCCGACGGTCGAAACAGCCGTCCGCACCCTCCTCGCACGAGGCCGCCACAAGATCGCCCTGGCCTCCTACTTCACGGCCCCCGGCCGCTTCGCCACGGAGTGCGCCCAGAAGGCCCCCTGGATAGCGGCGGCCCCCCTGGGCACTCACCCGCCGATGGCTCAGCTCGTCCTCCACCGCTACGAGGAAGCACGGACAGCGGCTGCCGAACCGGCACTGGCCTCGGCCTGAAACGGGGCGTGGGGTCGAGTCCTCAGGGGCGCGGGGCTGTATCGACATGCGGCTCCGCCGCGTGGGCGCGACGAGCCCGTACACGCCACACCGCCGAACTCGGCACACGCAAAGGCGTACAGCAACCCGTGCCCGTACTGTCGAGCCATGGACGGCACCGCACAGAACCCCCCGGCGTACGACCCGACGTCAGTCGACCGCTGGGCCCCGGAACCCGACAAACGCCCCGGTCGCACAGCCTTCCAACGCGACAGGGCAAGGGTCCTCCACTCCGCCGCCCTACGACGCCTCGCCGGCAAAACCCAAGTGGTGACGCCCGGCACCATGGGTCCCGCCTGGGACGCCAGCCCCCGCACCCGTCTCACCCACTCCCTCGAATGCGCCCAGGTCGGCCGCGAACTGGGCGCGGCCCTCGGCTGTGACCCCGACCTCGTGGAAGCCGCCTGTCTCTCCCACGACCTCGGCCACCCACCCTTCGGCCACAACGGCGAACAGGCCCTCAACGAGTTCGCGGCGGACTGCGGCGGCTTCGAGGGCAACGCCCAGTCCCTCAGACTCCTCACCCGCATCGAGCCCAAACGATTCACCCCGGACGGCTCCGTCGGTCTCAACCTCACCCGCGCCGCCCTCGACGCCGCCACCAAGTACCCCTGGCCCCGCGGCGCCCACCCCACCGACCCGGCCTCGCCCAAGTTCGGCGTCTACGAGGACGACCGCCCGGTCTTCGACTGGCTCCGCAAGGACGCCCCCGGCACCCGCACCTGCTTCGAGGCGCAGGTCATGGACTGGTCCGACGACGTGGCCTACTCCGTGCACGACGTGGAGGACGGCCTGCACGCCGGCCACATCGACCCGAACTGCCTGCAGGCCGAGCCCGAACGCCGGGACGTCTTCCAGGTCGCCCGCGGCCGGTACGTGCCCGCCGACACCAACCCCGCCGAGCTCGCCGAGGCCCTGGACCGGCTCCTCGCCCAGGAGTGGTGGCCGCACGGCTACGACGGCACCGCCGTCGCCCAGGCCCGTCTGAAGGACGCCACCAGCCAGCTCATCGGCCGCTTCTGCCTGGCCGCCGAGACCGCGACCCGCACCGCCTACGGGGCGGGGCGGCTCACCCGGTACGCCGCCGAGCTGGTCGTCCCGCGCGGGGCCCGGATGGAGTGCGCCGTCCTCAAGGCCGTCGCCGACCTCTACGTCATGCAGCGCGCCGAGCAGGAGCGGCTGCGCGCCGACCAGCGGATCGTCGTCGCCGAACTGGCCGAGGCGCTCACCGTCCGCGCCCCGGACGGCCTGGACCCCCAGTTCCGCTCCCTGTTCGACCAGGCGGCGGACGACCGGGCGCGCAAGCGGGTGATCGTGGACCACATCGCCTCGCTCACCGACACGTCCGCCCGTTCGCTTCACGCTCGTCTGACGGGGCAGGGATGAGACTGACGCGACGGGTGGGACGCGAGCACCCCCGAATGTGACCCTCCGTGGCCTGATCGGGTCACTCCCTCTTCCCGCATCACGCTCCGTGCGGGACGCTCGCAAGTGGCGACACCCTGACGAGGAGGCATCAAGTGGTCGACGCGGATCAGACATTCGTCATCGTCGGAGGCGGACTGGCCGGCGCGAAGGCGGCCGAGACGCTCCGCGCGGAGGGCTTCACCGGCCGCGTGATACTGATCTGCGACGAACGCGACCACCCCTACGAGCGCCCGCCGCTGTCCAAGGGCTACCTCCTCGACAAGGAGGAACGCGACAGCGTCTTCGTGCACGAACCCGCCTGGTACGCGGCCCACGACATCGAGCTCCACCTCGGCCAGACCGTCGACGCGATCGACCGTACGGCGAAGACGGTCCGCTTCGGCGAGGACGGCACCGTCGTCCGCTACGACAAGCTGCTCCTGGCGACCGGCGCCGAGCCCCGCCGCCTGGACATCCCGGGCACGGACCTGGCCGGCGTGCACCACCTGCGCCGCCTCGCCCATGCCGAGCGCCTCAAACACGTCCTGACCAACCTCGGCCGGGACAACGGCCACCTCGTCATCGCCGGAGCCGGGTGGATCGGCCTGGAGGTCGCCGCGGCGGCCCGCGAGTACGGCGCGGAGGTCACGGTCGTCGAGCACGGGCCCACCCCGCTGCACGGCGTGCTGGGCCCCGAGCTCGGCGGGCTCTTCGCCGACCTGCACCGCGAGCACGGGGTGCGCTTCCACTTCGGCAGGCGGCTGACGGAGATCGTCGGCCAGGACGGCATGGTCCTCGCGGCCCGCACGGACGACGGCGAGGAGCACCCCGCGCACGACGTGCTGGCTGCGATCGGCGCGGCCCCGCGCACCCACCTGGCGGAGGCGGCCGGACTGGAGATCGCCGACCGGGCCCACGGCGGCGGCATCGTCGTCGACGAGCGGCTGCGCACCTCCGACCCGGACGTCTACGCGGCCGGCGACGTCGTGTCCTTCCCGCACCCCCTCTTCGGCACACGGGTGCGCGTCGAGCACTGGGCCAACGCGCTCAACGGCGGCCCGGCGGCCGCACGCGCCATGCTGGGCCGCGAGGTGACGTACGACCGGGTGCCGTACTTCTTCTCCGACCAGTACGACCTGGGCATGGAGTACTCCGGCTGGGCGCCGGCCGGCAGCTACGACCAGGTGGTGATCCGCGGCGACGCCGGGAAGCGCGAGTTCATCGCGTTCTGGGTGAAGGACGGCAGGGTGCTGGCCGGGATGAACGTGAACGTGTGGGACGTCACGGACAAGATCCAGCGTCTGGTCCGCTCCAAGGCCCGGGTGGACACCGAGGCCCTGGCGGACCCGCACGTGCCGCTGGACAGCCTCGCCTCATAGCCGCCGGGCTGTCAGGAGTGCCGGCCCGCCGCCGTAGACTTCACGCGTGGCTGGACGGATCAACGACGAGGACGTGAAGGCGGTACGGGACGCGGTCCCGATCGACGCCGTGGTGTCCGAGTACCTCCAGCTGCGCAACGCGGGCGGCGGGAACCTCAAGGGTCTCTGCCCCTTCCACGACGAGAAGTCGCCGTCCTTCCAGGTCAGCCCGAGCAAGGGGTTCTTCCACTGCTTCGGCTGCCAGGAGGGCGGCGACACCATCACGTTCGTGATGAAGATCGACCACCTCACCTTCTCGGAGGCGGTCGAGCGCCTGGCCGGCCAGGCGGGCATCACGCTGCGCTACGAGGAGGGCGGCTACAACCCCTCCCACCAGCGCGGGGAGCGGATCCGCCTGGTCGAGGCCCACAAGATCGCCGCCGACTGGTACATGGAGCAGCTCGCCACCAGTCCGGAGGCCGACACCGGCCGCCAGTTCCTCGCCGAGCGCGGCTTCGACCAGGCCGCCGCCCAGCACTTCTCCGTCGGCTACAGCCCCCAGGGCTGGGACCACCTCACGCGCTTTCTGCGCGGCAAGGGCTTCACCGACAAGGAGCTGGTCCTCTCCGGCCTCTCCCAGGAGGGCCGCCGCGGCCCCATCGACCGCTTCCGCGGGCGCCTGATGTGGCCCATCCGCGACATCGGCGGCGACGTCGTCGGCTTCGGCGCCCGCAAGCTCTACGAGGCGGACAACGGCCCGAAGTACCTGAACACGCCCGACACGGCGATCTACAAGAAGTCCCAGGTCCTCTACGGCATCGACCTGGCGAAGAAGGACATCGCCAAGGCGTCCCGCGCGGTCGTCGTCGAGGGTTACACGGACGTCATGGCCTGCCACCTCGCCGGTGTGACGACCGCCATCGCCACCTGCGGCACCGCCTTCGGCGGGGACCACATCAAGATCCTTCGCCGGCTCCTCATGGACAACGGCTCGGCCCGGGTCATCTTCACCTTCGACGGCGACGCCGCCGGCCAGAAGGCCGCGCTGCGCGCCTTCGAGGACGACCAGAAGTTCGCCGCCGAGACGTACATCGCCATCGCCCCCGACGGCATGGACCCCTGTGATCTGCGCCTCGCCAAGGGGGACGAGGCCGTCGCCGACCTCGTCGAACCCCGCACCCCGCTCTTCGAGTTCGCGCTGCGCCAGAGCGTGAGCCGCTACGACCTCGACACCCCGGCGGGCCGCGCGGCCGCGCTGGACGAGGCCGCCCCGATCGTCGCCCGCATCAAGAACAGCGGTGCCCAGCACGAGGTCGCCGTCCAGCTCGCCGGCATGCTCGGCATCCTCGACACCCAGTTCGTGGTCAAGCGCGTGGCCCAGCTGGCCCGCTGGGCCCGCGACCGCGGCGGCAAGGGCCCCGCCCCCGAGCGCCACCACCAGGGACAGCAGTACGCCGGCCCGCCGCAGCCCGCCGGCTCCCGCGGCCCCGCCCTCAACCTCCGCAACCCCGTCTTCGCCACCGAACGGGAGCTCCTCAAACTCGCCCTCCAGCGCCCCGAGTTGGTCTCCCCGGCCTTCGACGCGTACGGCGTGGACGAGTTCACCGCCCCGCCCTACGCCGCCGTCCGCCAGGCCATCCATGACGCGGGCGGCGCCGAACCGGGCGTCGCCGACCCCCAGGACTACCTGGTCCGGGTCCGCGAGGCCGCCCCGGACGACGCGGTCCGCGCCATGGTCACGGAGCTGGCCGTCGAGGCGATCATGCTGCACAAGGGCGTGAAGGGCGCCGACGAGGTGTACGCGGGCGCCCAGTTGGTGACCGTCCGCCGCCGGGCCGTCGAGCGCCGCATCCGCGACATCACGGGCCGGCTCACCCGCCTCGGTACCCACGGCGACCCGGCCGAGCTCGCCGCCGTGCAGAACGAACTGTGGGTCCTCCAGCAGTACGACCAGACCCTCCGGGAACACGGCGCCGCAGCGCTGTAGACCGCGTCAGGCCCCGGTCCCCTCGAACGCCGGGGTGGCGGCCCGCACCAGCCGTTCGGCGCCCACGCGCACCGGGTCGAAGCCGTCCGCCCGCAGGTGCGCCGTCACGTCCCGCGTCCGCCGGGACTCCTCGGCGTGCGACGCGGAGCCCGACAGGGTGAGCATGGGCTGGTCGCGCGTCCGGCCCCTGGACAGCACGATGTGCGTCAGTCTGAGACCGGCCTCGGCCGCCCACCGGCCAGCCGCTCCGCCGCGCCGGTACCGGAGCAGCGGACCGGCACATGCGTTTCGTACGAGGAAGCGGACACCCGCGGATCGTGCCAGATCGGTGGCGGCAGAGGCACCAGGGTTTCCCGAGAGGGTCACCGCGCGGTCACGGACCGGAAGCAAAAAGTCATCGCACGCCCCTCGTGGCGACGATGTGTCTTACCCCACACTGGGTTCCGGTGCCTGAGTCCTCGGAGCGCGGCCGATCCGTCACCGACGGGTCCCAGACCCCCGCGGTTCCGCTCATCGCGTACGGGACGGAAAGCGGCGAGGCCGACTCCGCCCCCGAAGTACCGCTGCCGTACTCCTTGGCAGCGATCATCCTGGAGGTCGCGCCCGTGCAGACCCAGACCCTCACCCAGACCGACGCCGGTGCCGCGCCCGGCGCCGACGGCACCGCGCCGGACGCGGAGGCCGACGCCCTGTCCGCGGTCCCGGCGCAGAGCCGTGCCGTGCACCACCCCGAGTCGGAACCGGAGCCGGAGGAGCCGCCCGCCGAGGCGGTCGAGGCGGCCGAGCCCCCCGAGGTCGTCGTACCGACCCCGGCCCGTACCGACTCCGGCAGCCCGTCCTCGGACCTGTTCCGCCAGTACCTGCGGGAGATCGGCCGCATCCCCCTGCTGACCGCCGCCGAGGAGGTCGAACTCGCCCGCCGCGTCGAGGCCGGCCTGTTCGCGGAGGAGAAGCTGCGGCTCACCCCCGACCTGGACAGCCAGCTCGCGCTGGACCTGGACCGGCTCGTCGTACTGGGCCGCATGGCCAAGCGCCGCCTGATCGAGGCGAATCTGCGCCTGGTCGTCTCGGTCGCCAAACGCTACGTCGGCCGCGGCCTGACCATGCTCGACCTCGTCCAGGAGGGCAACCTCGGCCTGATCCGGGCGGTCGAGAAGTTCGACTACGCCCGCGGCTACAAGTTCTCCACGTACGCCACCTGGTGGATCCGCCAGGCCATGTCCCGCGCCCTGGCCGACCAGGCCCGCACAATACGGGTCCCGGTCCATGTCGTGGAGCTCATCAACCGGGTCGTCCGCGTCCAGCGCCGCATGCTCCAGGAGCGCGGTTACGAGCCGACGCCCGAGGAGGTCGCGGCCCACCTGGAGCTGCCGCCGGAGCGGGTCAGCGAGGTCCTGCGCCTCGCCCAGGAGCCGGTGTCGCTGCACGCGCCCGTGGGCGAGGAGGACGACGTCGCCCTCGGCGACCTGATCGAGGACGGCGACGCGACCTCCCCGGTGGAGTCGGCGGCGTTCCTGCTGCTCAGGGAGCACCTGGAGGCGGTCCTGTCGACGCTGGGGGAGCGGGAGCGGAAGGTCGTCCAACTCCGTTACGGGCTGGCGGACGGCCGCCCCCGCACCCTGGAGGAGATAGGCCGCATCTTCGGAGTGACGCGGGAACGGATACGCCAGATCGAGTCCAAGACCCTCAACAAGCTGAGGGACCACACCTTCGCGGATCAGCTCAGGGGCTATCTGGACTGATGCCGAGTGCGGGTCCGGCCCAAGGGGCGCGGGGCTGTATCCATGTGCGGCTCCGCCGCGTGGGCGCGACCGGCCCCCACCGGACCCGCAGCCGCCCCACGCCCCCCCCGGCACCACCGGGATCGCGACTCAGTCGACCTCGGCGACCGCCTGCGCGAACTGCGCCTTGTACAGCCGCGCGTAGGCACCGTCGGCCGCGAGCAGTTCCTCGTGCGCGCCCTGCTCGACGATCGATCCGTTCTCCATCACGAGGATCGCGTCCGCGTCCCGGATCGTCGACAACCGGTGTGCGATGACGAACGACGTGCGGCCGTGGGCGAGTTTCGCCATGGCCTTCTGGATGAGCACCTCCGTGCGGGTGTCGACCGAGCTCGTCGCCTCGTCCAGCACCAGGATCACCGGGTCGGACAGGAACGCCCGCGCGATGGTGATCAGCTGCTTCTCTCCCGCGCTGACTCCCGTCCCCTCGTCGTCGATCACCGTGTCGTACCCGTCCGGCAGCGTCCGCACGAACCGGTCCGCGTGCGCGGCCCGGGCCGCCTCCTCTATCTCCCCGCGGGTCACCTTCCGGGACGCTCCGTACGCGATGTTCTCCGCGATCGTGCCGCCGAACAGCCAGGTGTCCTGGAGCACCATGCCGATCCCGGCCCGCAGTTCGTCCCGGGACATCCGAGCGATGTCGACGCCATCGAGGGTGATGCGCCCGCCGGTGACGTCGTAGAACCGCATCAGCAGGTTCACCAGGGTCGTCTTGCCGGCCCCCGTGGGGCCGACGATGGCGACCGTGTGCCCCGGCTCGACCTTCAGCGACAGGTCCTCGATGAGCGGCGTGTCGGGGTCGTAGCGGAAGGACACGTGCTCCAGCGCCACCTGCCCGCGCAGTTCCTCGGGCCGCACGCCCGGCACCGGGTCGGCACCCTGCTCCTCAGCGTCGAGCAGCTCGAAGACCCGCTCCGCCGAGGCGACACCCGACTGCACCAGGTTCGCCATGGACGCCACCTGCGTCAGCGGCATCGAGAACTGCCGCGAGTACTGGATGAACGCCTGCACATCGCCGATCGACAGCGTGCCGGAGGCCACCCGCAGCCCGCCGACCACCGCGACCAGCACGTAGTTGAGGTTCGACACGAACATCATCAGCGGCTGCATGACCCCGCTGTTGAACTGCGCCTTGAACCCCGCCTCGTACAGCGCGTCGTTCTGCTCGGCGAACTGCTTCGCCGACTCCTCCTGCCGCCCGAAGACCTTCACCAGGGTGTGACCCGTGTACATCTCCTCGATGTGCGCGTTCAACTGCCCCGTGGAGCGCCACTGCTGCACGAAGTGCGGCTGCGACCGCTTGCCCACACGCGTGGCCACGACGAACGACAGCGGCACGGTCACCAGCGCGACCAGCGCCAGGATCCAGGAGACGTAGAACATCATGGCGAGCACGCCGATGATGGTCAGCACCGAGTTGATGAGCTGCCCCATCGACTGCTGGAGCGTCTGCCCGATGTTGTCGATGTCGTTGGTCGCCCGGGACAGCACCTCACCGCGCTGGCGCTTGTCGAAGTACGACAGCGGCAGCCGCGACAGCTTCGTCTGGACGTCCTCGCGCATCCGGAACATGGTCCGGTTCACGGCCCGGTTCACCAGCCGCGTCGCCACCGCCATCAGCAGCCCGGCCACCGTGAACACACCCAGCGCCAGCAGCAGCACATGCCCGACGGCCGTGAAGTCGATGCCCTCGCCCGGGGTGAAGTCGGTGCTGCGCAGCATGTCGGCGACGTCACCGTCCCCGCGCTGCCGCATCGAGTCGAGGACCTGCTCCTTCGTCGCCCCCTCCGGCATGCCGCGCCCGACGATGCCCGCGAAGACCAGGTCGGTCGCCTTGCCGAGGATCTTCGGCCCGACGACGTTGAGGCCGACGCTGAGCACCACGCACAGCAGCAGCACGTAGATGGTCGCGCGCTCCGGCCGGAACCGTGCGACGAGCCGTTTGCCCGACCCCTTGAAGTCCAGCGAGCGCTGGTCGGGGCCGCCCCCGGCCATCATCCGCCCCATGGGCCCCGCCATCAGGCAGCCTCCGCTTCCGTCAGCTGGGAGAGCACGATCTCCCGGTAGGTCTCGTTGTCCGCCATCAGCTCGTGGTGCCGGCCGGTCCCGACGACCCGGCCCTCGTCGAGGACGACGATCCGGTCGGCGTCCCGGATGGTCGCCACCCGCTGCGCGACGATCACCACGGTCGCCTCGGAGGTCTCCTGCCCCAGCGCGGCCCGCAGCGCGGCGTCCGTGGCGTAGTCGAGCGCGGAGAAGGAGTCGTCGAAGAGGTAGATCTCGGGCCGCTGCACCAACGTCCGGGCGATCGCGAGCCGTTGGCGCTGACCACCGGAGACGTTCGTCCCGCCCTGCGCGATCGGCGAGTCGAGGCCGCTCTCCAGCCGCTCCACGAAGTCCTTGGCCTGCGCCACCTCCAGCGCGTGCCACAACTCCTCGTCGGTGGCGTCCGGGTTGCCGTAGCGCAGGTTGGTCGCCACGGTCCCCGCGAAGAGGTACGGCTTCTGCGGCACCATCCCGACGGTCTTCGCGAGCAGCTTCGGGTCGATCTCCGCCACCTCGACACCGTCGACGAGCACCTGCCCCTCGGTCACGTCGAACAGCCGCGGGACCAGCCCGAGCAGCGTGGACTTGCCGCTGCCGGTCGAGCCGATGACGGCGGTCGTCTCACCCGGCCTGGCCACCAGACCGACGGCTCGCAGCACCGGCTCCTCGGCACCCGGATAGCGGAAGCCCGCCCCGCGGATCTCCAGATGCCCGTGCCGGCGCAGCTCCCGCACCGGCGCGGACGGCGGCACGACGCTGGAGGAGGTGTCCAGCACCTCCTGGATGCGCTCGGCGCACACCTCCGCGCGCGGCACCATCATGAACATGAAGGTGGCCATCATCACGGACATGACGATCTGCATCAGATAGGCCAGGAACGCCGTCAGGTCACCGATCTGCATCCCGCCGCTGTCGATCCGGTGCGCACCGAACCACACCACGGCGATCGACGACAGGTTCACCACGGTCATGACGATCGGGAACATCAGCGCGAGCAGGTTGCCGGTGCCCAGCGCGAAGTCGGTGAGATCGGTGTTGGCCTTCCGGAAGCGCTGCTGCTCGTACTCGTCCCGGACGAAGGCGCGGATCACGCGGTTGCCGGTGATCTGCTCGCGCAGCACCCGGTTCACCGAGTCCAGCCGCTCCTGCATCGACCGGAACAGCGGCCGCAGCCGCCGCACGATCAGCGTCACGCAGATGCCCAGCACCGGCACGACCGCCACCAGCACCCCGGACAGCGGCACGTCGAGACCGAGCGCGAGCACGATGCCGCCCACGCACATGATCGGCGCCGACACCAGCAGCGTGAACGTCATCAGCGCCAGCATCTGCACCTGCTGGACGTCGTTCGTCGTCCGGGTGATCAGCGACGGCGCCCCGAAGTGACCGACCTCACGCGCGGAGAACGACTGCACCCGGTCGAACACGGACGCCCGCAGGTCCCGCCCCAGCGCCGACGCCGTACGGGCGCCGTAGTACACGGCGCCGATGTTGCACACGACCTGGACCAGCGAAATGCCGATCATCAGCCCGCCGTAGCCCAGGATGTAGCCGGTGTCGCCGTTGACGACACCCTGGTCGATGATGTCCGCGTTCAGCGTGGGCAGGTAGAGCGTGGCGCAGGTCTGCAGGAACTGCAGCAGCACCAGGAGAGCGATGGGTCTCTTGTAGGGCCTGAGACAGGTCCGCAGGAGTCGTATGAGCACGCTGCTTCTCTCGGAGTGGACGACGGGGCGAGTGGTTGCCCCTGGCCCCTATCGTCGAACACTCCACCGGCGTTACCTCAACCGAATTAACCCAACGGGCGGTCAAACCCTTCAGAGGGCCCCGGGGTGCGTCTGCTCCCGCACCGCCACGAACTGCTGCCGCACCGCCTGCCCCACGGCCAGCTCGTCCCCGGGCTCCAGCACCTGCGCCACCGCGCCCTGCCAGGCCGGCGGGTTCCGCATGTCGAGCGTGCCCTGCGACGCCCCGAGCGCCCAGGCCGCCTGGCGGGCGGCGCCGATCGCCGCGTAGTCCGCGGGCTGCGGCACCACGACCTGCGTCCCGAACAGCGCGGGCGCCGCGGCCTGCACGGCGGGCAGTTCGGCGGCCGACCCGAGCAGGAACACCCGCCGTACCTCCACACCCCGGCCGCGCAGCACGTCCAGCGCGTCCGCGAGCCCGCACAGCATCCCCTCGAACGCGGCCCGCGCCAGATGCTCCGCCTTCATCGACTCGCGCCTGAGCCCGGCGAGCGTCCCGGCGGTGTGCGGCAGGTTCGGCGTCCGCTCACCCTCCAGATAGGGCAGCAGCACCAGCCCGTGCGACCCGGGCGTCGACTTCATCGCGAGGTCGGACAGACTCTCCAGATCGGGCAGCCCCAGCAGCTCGGCGGCCCCGCGCAGCGTCCGTACGGCGTTCAGCGTGGTGACGACGGGCAGGTGCATGCCCGTCGCGTCGGCGAGCGCGGTGATCATCCCGGACCCGTCGACCAGCGCCTCGGGGTGTACGGCCATCACGGACCCGGACGCACCCAGCGACACCACCGCGTCGCCGAGGCCGATGCCGAGACCGAACGCCGCCGCCATGGTCTCGCCGGTTCCCACGGAGATCAGCAGCCCCTCCGGCGTCGTACCGGCCGCGTCCGCCGGACCGATCACCTCCGGCAGCATCACCTGGTGCCCCAGCGCCAGCTCCACGAGGTCGGGCCGGTAGCCGCCGCTCGCCGCCGACCAGTATCCGGTGCCGGACGCCCCGCCCCGGTCGGTGGTTCTCCGTACCGGCCGCCCCAGCAGCTGCCACACCAGCCAGTCGTGCGCCTGGAGGAGGACCGCGGTGCGCTGGGCGTTCTCC
>NZ_JBEXSH010000104.1:0-15960 GCF_040613555.1 Streptomyces sp. NPDC006265 | reverse complement strand
CTTGGGGGGGGTTTCCCTCTCTGCCCCTCGCCATGTGCCGGGGGCACCGGCTTCCGCGGGCCGCGTACGGCCCACCGGCGCGTGCGCCGCCACCCGCCGGGGCGGCGGCCGGACGGGGGCGCACCGGCCGAGGCGCCGTGGATCCACCCCATGGGTGAAGGGAGTTCAGCGGCACTCGCCACCGGGCACGGCGCAAGGAACGGCCGGCAATGGTGTTACGCCGTCCATTTACCGACATCTACGCTTGATTGCTCTCGCGGTTGCACATCCGTATCGACAAGCGCACGAGGTGCCTGTGGCCCGACTGCGCTCGCGGCGCAACACCGGGGGATGGGGGGAAGCAAGTGGAGACATCCCGACGCGACCGTGGCCGGCGGAAGCTGCCGGCGGTTCCGGCCGTTCTGCTGGGTGCGCTGGGTGCGCTGGCTCTGGGAACTCTGATCGGCCTGGCGGCGGACCCGTCGCCCCTTGTCGGCACCACCGGATACGTCGTCACCACGGGGCTGCTGCTCGCCGTGGGGCTGTACGGCAGCACGTACGGCATCGATCTCGCCGATCTGCGCCGTGACCTGCGGGGCGTGGTGGCCGCGGTCACGCTGGGAGTCGTCCTCAAGGCGGCGATGATCTCGGGCGTCATGGTCCTGGCCTTCGACCGCCCGGAGTACCTGGTCCTCGGCATCGTCGTCGCGCAGATCGACCCGCTGTCGGTGGCCGCCCTCAGCGAGGACCGGCACATGTCGCCGCGCGCCCGCTCCCTGCTCATGGCGTGGGCCTCCTTCGACGATCCGATGACGGTCCTGCTGACGCTGTACGTCGCCGGCTACGCCTACGCGGCGGCCGGGCACACCGGCACGCCCTCGGTGATGGGCGGCGGCGCCCGTGGTTACGCCCTGGGCCTGGTACTCAACGCCCTTCTGCTGGCCGGTGTCCTGCTGGCGTGGTGGGCGGGCGGCAGGCTGTGGCCGGCGCGGCAGGCCGGGGAGCGGCCCGAGCGGACCCGGCGCCCGGCGACGCCACTGGCCGTCCTCCTGGTCGTGGCCACGCTGCTGCTCGCCGCGGCGAACATGCTCATGCTGGCCGTGGCGGTGGCCGGACTCTTCCTGCGCACGCGGGTGTTGACCCGGCCTCTCGCGCGGGCGGTCACCAGTGCCTTCCTGCTCGCCACCGTGCTGCTGGGCCTGTTCGTCGCCCAGGGGGTCTCGCTCGCGCCGGGGCTGCTGCTCGGCGCCTCGGCGTTCGCGGCGCAGGCGGTGGTGGCCGTGCTGCTGATGCCGCTCTTCGTCCGCGGTCTGTCGCGAAGGGACCGGATCCTGCTGGGAATCGGCCAGCAGAACGGGCTCACGGCCGTGCTGCTCGCCCTCACCCTCGAACGTGACTTTCCGAAGACGGTCGGCATCGTCGCCCCGGCGGTGGTGACGGTCAATCTGCTGCACTACGGGGCGCAGATCGCGTTCGGCTGCTGGTCGCGCCACCGAGCCGGGAAGAACCGCCGGCCCGCGGCCCCGCAGCAGCGTCTCCCCCGGCGTCCGGCGGCCGGCCAACCCGGACGGGGCGAGGTTCCGCCCGCGACCGACGGACTGCGGTCCTCCGCATAGCGGCAGCGGGTGCGTCGTCCCGGACGTGCCGGGGGAACTCGCCACGGCCGCCGTGAAGTCGCTGATCGTCTCCCGACGGCGGACCATGGAGGCAGAGCGGAAGGGGGGCTCTCGGCAGGAGACGCCGGTGGTGGACACAGACGTACTGATCGTGGGCGCGGGACCGGTCGGACTGACCGCGGCGGCCGAGCTGCGGCGGCAGGGGGCCACCTGCCGCATCATCGACAGACTGCCCGCCCGGCTGCCCTACGCCAAGGCGGTGGGCGTGCAGCCGCGCACGCTGGAGGTCTGGGACCGGATGGGCATGGTGCGCGCCGCCCTGGAGGCCGCCGTGCCGCTGCGCGGGCAGCTGACGTACGCCGACGGCGTCGAGCAGGCGCGCCTCGAGTTGCGGCTGCCGCCGGAGGTCCCGTACGGCTTCGCGGCCCTGCCGCAGTACGACACGGAGCGGATCATCGAGGAGCACCTCGCCCGCTTCGGCACCGGCATCGAGCGGGGCACGGAGCTGCTGGGGTTCACGCAGGACGCGGACGGGGTCGTGAGCCGGATCGCCACGGCGTCCGATGCGCGGGAGGAGCTCCGGTCGCGCTTCCTGGTCGGCTGCGACGGGGCCCACAGCACCGTCCGCAAAGGGCTCGGGCTCACCTTCGAGGGGGGCGCCTTCCCGGAGGAGTACATGCTCGCCGACGTGGAGGTGGACTGGAACCTTCCGGAGGGCTACGGGGTGCGGTCCATGCACCACGGCGCCGACGGCCGTATCGACGACGCCCTGGTCTGCATCCCGCTGCCCGGAGAGCGCCGGTACCGCATGTCGATGCTGGTGCCGCCCGAGCTCTCGACGAAGGGCGAGAACGCCGCGCCGGGCGAGACGGCCCACGGCCTGGAGGGCACACGTGCGCCCCGCCTGGAGCACATCCAGGCGGTCGTCGACCGGCTGTCGCCGGAGCCCGCCACCGCCTCCGCGCTGCGCTGGTCGTCGGTCTTCCGCATCAGTCACCGTCTCGTGGACCGGTACTCCGTGGGCCGGGTCTTCGTCGCCGGGGACGCGGCGCACATCCACCCGCCGACCGGTGCGCAGGGCATGAACACCGGTATCCAGGACGCCTGCAACCTGGCGTGGAAGCTGGCCCTCATGCTGGACGGCGGCGCCCACCCCCGGCTCCTCGACAGCTACGACGCCGAACGCCGCCCCGTCGGTAAGGAGGTGGTCGGGCGCACGGTCCGGCATGCCACGGCGGGCGGCGTCCAGACCGCGACGGACGACAGGACGACGGTGATGCTGCGCGAGGCGCAACTGCTCGTCGCCTACCCGGACAGTCCCCTGACCGCGACGAACGGCGCGGACCCCGCGGAGGCGGACTCCCCCGGCCCGGGCGCACGGGCTCCCGACTGCCGCGGCCTCACCACGAGCCTGGCCACGACGCCCCTGCGCCTCTACGACCTGCTGCGCGACCGCGGACACGTCCTGGTCCTCTACGCCGACTCGGCCGACGCGCTCACCGCCTGCCGCGACACCGCGGCCACCGCCGACCGGCTGACGGGCGGCAAGCTGCCCGCGTTCCTCGTCGCCCCCGGGGACGCGGACACGGCGAAGGCCGGCCACGTCCCGTCCGGCGCGAACGGCAGGCACCTGCCCGTGTTCCGGGACGAGGCGGGAGAGTTCGCGCCATCAGGACGACCAGCGCGGGCGCCGCGTACGTCGTCGCGCCCATCTTGCTCGCGGTCGTGCGCGACAGGGCGTACGCCCACGTGGTGAAGGCCAGCGCGGTCGGGAAGACGCCCAGGTAGACCATGTTGAGCGTCGCTGAGGCGGGCGCCGATGCGGCCTCCTGGACGAGCTGCCCCGCGAAGGGCAGGCACAGCACCGCGCCGACCAGGCAGCCGAACGTCGTCACCTGCAGCGGACTCGCCGTGCCCAGCGCCGGCTTCTGCGCCACGACACCACCGGCGTACGCGATCGCCGCCAGCAGGCACAGCACCACGCCGAGCACCGAGGAACCGCCCTCGCCCGACATCGACAGACCCACCGTCACGGCACCGGCGAACGACACCGCCATCCCCGCCAGCAGCCGTGCCGTCGGACGGGTCACCGTGCGTGGCTAGTGCAACGCCATCGCCTCCACCCCCAGCAGGTCCCGCAGGGCGCGTTCACCGGCCGTCGTCACCTTCACGGCCCGTTCCGAGCCGATGCGCACGCACCAGCCCGTGTCCAGGGCGTGCCGGCACAGGGCCGCACCCGCGACGCCCGCGAGGTGGGGCCGGCGTTCGGTCCAGTCGAGACAGGCCCGGGCCAGGGGGCGGCGGCCCCGCCGTTCGAGGCCGATCCCGGCCGACGCGAACCAGGCCAGCCCGGCGTCGGTGAGCGCGAACCCCGTCTCCTGCTCCAGCAGCCCACGTGCCGTCAGGGCGTCGGTGACCGCGATGCCGAGCCGCCCGGCGAGATGGTCGTAGCAGGTGCGGCCCCGGGCCATCGCCGAACCGGCGCTCGACTCCCGAAGGTTCCGCGGTCGTACGGCCGTGCCCGGAGAGACCTGGGCGGCCAGGTCCTCCACCAGCTGGGCGACGCGGGCGTCGGCCAGCCGGACGTACCGGTGCCGGCCCTGGCGCTCCTCGGCGAGCAGTCCGCCCGCCACGAGCCGGCCCAGGTGCTCGCTCAGCGTCGACGCGGCCACGCCCGCGTGCCGTGCCAGCTCGCTCGCGGTCCAGGCCCGCCCGTCCAGCAGTGCCAGCAGACACGCGGCCCGGGTCTCGTCCGCGAACAGCGCGGCGAGCCGGGCAAGGGCGGTCGCCTGCGGGTCCCTCGTCGTCATGCCCCCCAGCATGGAACACGGACGGTTCGGCCGTCGCCGAAGCGTCCGCGGCGCGGTCCTACGCCGTCCGCCGCACCTGCTCGTACTGCTGCGCCAGCCCGTCCAGCAGGGCCGTCAGCCCGGTCTCGAAGGCGCGCTCGTCGATCTTCTCCTGCTGCTCGGCGAGGCGATGGGCCTGCTGGAGATGGGGGTAGTCGGCGGGGTCGTAGGCGCTCGCGTCGTCCACGAAACCCCCGGCGAAGGAACCGAGCGCGGAGCCCATCACGAAGTACCGCATCAGCGCGCCGATCGACGTGGCCTGCGCCGGCGGCCAGCCGGCGGCGACCATCGCGCCGTAGACGGCGTCCGCGAGGCGCAGTCCGGCCGGGCGGCGGCCGGGGCCGCGGGCCAGCACCGGGACGATGTTCGGGTGGTCGCGCAGGGCGGCCCGGTAGGAGACGGCCCAGTCGTGCAGCGCGGTCCGCCAGTCGCGGCCGTCCTGGAACATCGACAGGTCGACCTGGCCGCTCACGGAGTCGGCGACCGCCTCCAGGATCTCGTCCTTGGTGCGGAAGTGGTTGTACAGCGAGGGCCCGCTGACCCCCAGTTCGGCGGCGAGCCGCCGCGTGGAGACGGCGGCCAGACCCTCCGCGTCCACGAGCGCACGGGCCGCCTCGACGATCCGGTCGGTGCTGAGCAAGGGCTTGCGCGGTCGGGCCATGGCGCACATAGTAGGGCTGCGCAGAGAAACTAGCAGTGCTAATTTAAATGTACGGCTTTCAATGGGGTGACCTGTGGTGAATCTGGAGCTCAGCGAGGAGCAGAACGCGGTCCGGCAGCTCGCGCGGGACTTCGTGGAGCGCGAGATCACCCCACACGTCGTCGCCTGGGACCGCGCCGAGGAGGTCGACCGGGCGATCGTGAAGAAGCTCGGCGAGGTCGGCTTCCTGGGCCTGACGATCGACGAGGAGTACGGCGGCTCCGGCGGCGACCACCTCACGTACTGCCTGGTCACGGAGGAGCTGGGCCGCGGCGACTCGTCGGTGCGCGGCATCGTCTCGGTCTCCCTCGGGCTGGTCGCCAAGACCGTCGCCGCCCATGGGAGCGAGGAGCAGAAGCGGCGCTGGCTGCCCGGGCTGACCTCCGGCGCGTCGATCGGCTGCTTCGGCCTGACCGAGCCGGGCACCGGCTCGGACGCGGGCAGTCTCGCGACCCGGGCGGTACGGGACGGCGACGACTACGTCCTCAACGGCACCAAGATGTTCATCACCAACGGCACCTGGGCCGATGTCGTCCTGCTCTTCGCCCGCTCCACGGACGCCCCCGGCCACAAGGGCGTCTCCGCCTTCCTCGTCCCCACCGACACGCCCGGCCTGACCCGCCGCACCATCCACGGCAAGCTCGGCCTGCGCGGCCAGGCCACCGCCGAACTCGTCCTGGAGGACGTGCGCGTACCGGCCTCCGCCCTGCTGGGGGAGGAGGGCAAGGGCTTCTCGATCGCCATGTCGGCTCTCGCCAAGGGCCGGATGTCGGTCGCCGCGGGCTGTGTCGGCATAACCCAGGCCGCCCTCGACGCGGCCGTGCGGTACGCGGGGGAGCGCGAGCAGTTCGGCAAGACCATCGCCCACCACCAGCTCGTCCAGGAGCTGATCAGCGACATCGCCCTGGACGTCGACGCCGCCCGGCTGCTCACCTGGCGGGTCGCCGACCTGATCGACCGGGGGCGGCCGTTCGCCGTGGAGTCGTCCAAGGCCAAGCTGTTCGCCTCGGAGGCCGCCGTCCGCGCCGCGAACAACGCGCTCCAGGTCTTCGGCGGCTACGGCTACATCGACGAGTACCCGGCGGGCAAGCTGCTGCGGGACGCCCGCGTGATGACCCTCTACGAGGGCACGAGCCAGATCCAGAAGCTGGTCATCGGGCGGGCGCTGACGGGGGTCTCGGCGTTCTGAGTACGCGCCTGAGTACTTCGGCGGATGTGGCGCGGGCCACGTCCGCCGATGCTTTCCCCCATGAGTGACACACCGGGCAAGCAGCAGAACACGGCCGCCTTCTACGGCCAGGCCGTCGCCTCCTTCGCCGTCGCCATGGCGGCCACCGCCATCGGCATCTACCAGCTGAGCGCCGACGCCTGGGTGCGGGCCTTCCTCGCGATCGCCGTCCTGTACCTGGTCACCTCGGCTTTCACCCTGTCCAAGGTGATCCGGGACCGGCAGGAGGGGGCGGCCCCCTCGTACGCCCCCTTCGAGAAGCGCTGAGCGGCACACTAAGCGCTCGCTCACCTTCGGCGGTATGGTGTTGCTCCTGCCAGTGGAGAGGGGCGAGCGATGAGTACGGCGGAGGAGACGGCCGGCGGCGAGGCGCAGGCGTGGGGCGAGGTCACGCCCGACGCGGCGCGGCGGCTGCTGGTCGCCGCGGTGGAGGCCTTCGCCGAGCGTGGCTACCACGCCACGACGACCCGCGACATCGCGGGCCGCGCCGGGATGAGCCCGGCGGCGCTCTACATCCACTACAAGACCAAGGAAGAGCTGCTGCACCGCATCAGCAGGATCGGGCACGAGAAGGCCCTGGAGATCCTGCGGACGGCGTCCCGGCGCGAGGGCAGCCCCACCGAGCGGCTCGCCGACGCGGTGAGCTCCTTCGTGCGCTGGCACGCGGGCGGGCGTACCACCGCGCGGGTGGTGCAGTACGAACTCGACTCGCTCGGGCCCGACGCCCGCGCCGAGATCCTCGCGCTCCGGCGCAAGGTCGACGGTGAGGTGCGTGGGATCATCGAGGAGGGCGCGCGCTCGGGCGAGTTCGAGGTCATCGACGTGCACGGCACGACGCTGGCCGTGCTGTCCCTCTGCATCGACGTGGCGCGGTGGTTCAACGTCGACGGGCCCCGGACGCCGGAGCAGGTCGGCGAGTTGTACGCCGACCTCGTGCTGCGGATGGTCGGGGCCCGGGGTGCGGCGGCCTGAGGTCCGGGAGCCGGGGCCTCAGAAGTAGTAGCGCGCCACGGACTCGGCGACGCAGACCGGCTTGTCGCCGCCCTCGCGCTCGACGCTGAAGGCGACGGCCACCTGGACGCCGCCCGGCACCTCGTCGACGGCGCTGATCGTCGCCGTGGCCCGCAGCCGGGAGCCGACGGGGACCGGGGCCGGGAAACGCACCTTGTTCGTGCCGTAGTTGACACCCATCTTCACGCCCTCGACGGCGATCAGCTGCGGTCCGAAGAGAGGAAGCAGCGACAGGGTCAGATAGCCGTGCGCGATGGTGGTGCCGAAGGGGCCGGCTGCGGCCCTCTCCGGGTCGACGTGGATCCACTGGTGGTCGCCGGTGGCCTCCGCGAAGAGGCCGATCCGCTTCTGGTCGATGTCGAGCCAGTCGGTGTACCCCAGTTGTTCGCCCACCGCCGACTTCAGGTCGTCGACGGACGTGAAGGTCCTCGGCTCTGCCATGTCTTCCAGGCCTCTCGTGTGCAGGGGGTCTGCGCGCTCAATTTCTAAGCGACTGCTTAGCATGGTCGGCCGTGGGGGCTGTGTCAACGGACTCGGTAGGGTTCGAGGGGTGCACCGGATTCCAGAGAAGATCCATGAGCTCACGGTCGGCCAGCTCGCGGCGCGCAGCGGCGCCGCCGTCTCGGCCCTGCACTTCTACGAGTCCAAGGGCCTGATCATCAGTCGGCGGACCTCGGGCAACCAGCGCCGCTACTCCCGTGACACGCTCCGCCGGGTCGCCTTCATCCGGGCCGCGCAACGGGTCGGCATCCCCCTGGCGACGATCCGCGAAGCGCTCGCGGAACTCCCCGAGGAGCGCACGCCCACCCGGGAGGACTGGGCGCACCTCTCCGAAGTCTGGCGCACCGAACTGGAGGAGCGCATCAAGCAGCTGAACCGGCTCCGGGATCACCTCGCCGACTGCATCGGCTGCGGCTGCCTCTCCCTCGACACCTGCGTCCTGTCCAACCCCGACGACGTCTTCGGCGAACGCCTCACGGGTTCCCGCCTGATGGCCGACCGGGGTGGTCGCGGGTAACACCCGCCCGGCTCGCCCCGTACTCCGCCAGCCCGGCCGCGACCAGTTCCGCGTTCGACCCCGCACGCTCCCCGTCCGGCAGGACCAGGACGTCCTCCAGTCCGATCCGGGTGGCCAGGCCCAGCAGGCCCGCGAGCCGCAGCACCGGCCAGGCGCCCCCGTCCTCGCCGTGCAGCAGCACCGGGCGTCCGTGCGCGGTCCCGAGGCCGGACAGCAGTGCCCGCGCGGAGGAAGTGGCGACCGACGGGTCCGTGTCCGTCACCTCCGCCAGGACCCGCAGGACCTTCGGCCCGAGCGGTGAGACCGCGAACTTCTCGGCCCCGTCCGTGCCCGACCAGATGCCGGCCTCCACACCCACCCCGAGCTCCATGAGCAGCGCGGCCGTCTCCTCCGCCCCCGGCTCGTGCCAGTTGACCGAGGCGTGGTCGGGCAGCACGGTCCAGTCGCGTATCCGCTCCAGCCGGGTGGCGGGGCCGGGCTCCGCCCACGCGCCCGTGGTCACACCCACCGGCACCGGTACCCGCGCCCGGATCGCCGACAGCACCGGCGCGAGAACCCGCGGCGACAACGTGTCCCGCCCGCAGGGCGTCTTGGGGTGGACATGGATGTCCGTCGCCCCGGCGGCGACGGCCTCGGCGGCCGAGTCGGCCATCGACTCGGGTGTCAGCGGCACGGCCACACCGTCAGCGGCCGTCCGTGAACCGTTCAGGCACACCTGCATCATGCCGTCGATGGTGCCAGTCACCACCGACAGTGGGGGTGCGGCATCCCCGGCGCACCCCCCGCGCACCCGCATCCGTCAAGCCGACACCAACAATTTCGTACGCCGGGCGTACGCCAGGGACTCGGGCGTGAGCACGGGACGCGGCACCAGGATTCCGCAGTCCGTGCAGACCGGACCGGACGAGGGTTCGTGGTCCAGGTCGTACCTCCAGACGAGTCGATGCCCGTCGCACACCGGGCATTCCGAGCCCGGCTCGCGCTCCAGCGCGGCGATCAGCCGGCGCAGCACCTCGGCCAGCGGTTCACGGGGATGGACCGCCGGATCGTCGCACCATGCCACACCGAAACCGCCCCAGGTCAGCCGGTGCCAGTCGTCCACACTGCCCGGCCTGCGCAGCCCGTCGTGCTTCTCCTTCTTGCGGCGCTCGGCGAACTCGACCTCGTAGGCCAGCCAGACCGCCCGCGCCTCCTCCAGTTCGTCCAGTGCGGCCACGAGCCGCACCGGATCGGGGGAGCGGTCCTCGGGACCGAACCCCGCCCGGGAGCACAGATGGTCCCAGGTCGCCCTGTGTCCGTAAGGTGCGAACCTCTCAAGGCACTTGCGCAGCGAATAACGCCGCAAGGCCAGATCGCACCGCGGATCGCGGACCTGTCTCGCCAGACTCCGGAAACCGGCCATCGTCCTGCACCTCCGTCACACCTGCACCTGTAATCCGGTCACTTCGGCGTCGTCGTACGGACGTCGCCGAATAGACGTATCGACAAGCGATTCGGCTCCATCCGATTTCAAATGGCCTCCATAAGCGGCCCGAAGAGGCTCGCGAGTCGACTGCCGTGATCCGTGTGCCTGTTGTGCTGACTTCAAAAAGTGACGCTTGTTCATCTTCAAGCCGGGGGATACCGGCGGTAACATCCCGCCCACCCCCGTCGGGAGGAGCCCCCCCCATGCCACGGCGTGCCCCACGCACCGTTCTCGACAGAATGAGAACTCCCAGCGGAATCCCCGGGTTCCTGAAGACAGCATCGGTATGCACCCTGATCGCGGGTCTCTTGTCGCCGCTTGCCCCGGCCGCCGCCTCGGAAGCAGCGACAGCGCAGGTCACGGCCGCGGCGAACGACCACTGCGGCAACCAGTGTTCGGACATCCTCCCGCCCGGCCAGAACGGCAACGCCACCCTCGCCCAGATCCTCCTCAACCAGGCCTTCGGCACCCAGCCCGAGCACGCCGAGGACCAGCTCGGGCCCTACGCCAACCTCGCCAAGGGCTACCCCGGCCTCACCAACGACAAGATCAACAATTTCTTCAACGACGCGTCCTTCGGGGTGCCCGCCGACCAGGTCGCCTCCAGCGTCAAACCCGCCGGACGCGGTGACGTGACGATCGTCCGGGACAAGAAGACCGGTGTGCCGCACATCACCGGTACCACCAGATACGGCACGGAGTTCGGCGTCGGCTATGCGGCGGCCCAGGACCGGCTGTGGCTGATGGACGTCTTCCGGCACGTCGGGCGCGGTCAGCTGACCTCCTTCGCGGGCGGAGCACCCTCCAACCAGGGCCTCGAGCAGCAGTTCTGGCGGCACGCCCCGTACCGCGAGGCCGATCTGCAGGCGCAGATCGACAACGCCGTCGCCACCAACGGCGAACGCGGACAGCAGGCCCTCGCCGACGCCAGGGCCTACCTCGACGGCATCAACTCCTACATCGACGCCTCCGACAGCGGGCGCACCTTCCCCGGTGAGTACGTACTCACCGGGCACAAGGACTCAGTCACCAACGCCGGAACCATCGAGCACTTCAAGATCACCGACCTGGTCGCGCTGGCCTCCGTCATCGGCGCGCTGTTCGGCTCCGGCGGAGGCGGCGAGGTGAACAACGCCCTCTCGCTCCTGGCCGCCCAGGAGAAGTACGGCGTCACCGAGGGCACCAAGGTCTGGGAGTCCTTCCGGATGCGCAACGACCCGGAGGCCGTCCTCACCCAGCGCGACGGCAGCTTCCCGTACGGGACCAAGCCGGACGACCCGCAGGGCACGGCCCTGCCCGACACCGGGTCGGTGGAGCCGGAGCCGCTCGTGTACGACCGCACCGGCAGCGCCACCGCGTCCAGTGCGGCCGGGGCGTCCGGCGACGCCGCCAAGGCCGCCCGGTCCTCCGCCAAGCGCGGCATGTCCAACGCCCTCGTGGTCAGCGGCGAGCACACCGCCAGCGGCCACCCCGTCGCCGTGTTCGGCCCGCAGACCGGCTACTTCGCGCCCCAACTGCTTCTGCTCCAGGAGATCCAGGGCCCGGGCATCAGCGCCCGTGGCGCCTCCTTCGCCGGCCTGAGCATGTACGTCGAGCTCGGCCGCGGCCAGGACTACGCGTGGAGCGCCACGACCTCCGGCCAGGACATCATCGACTCCTACGCCGTCGAACTGTGCCAGGACGACTACCATTACCTGTACCGCGGCACCTGCACGCCGATGGAGAAGATCGAACAGAAGAACGCCTGGAAGCCCACGGTCGCCGACGGCACCGCGGCGGGCTCGTACACCATGCGCGTCTGGCGCACGAAGTACGGCCCCGTCGAGTACCGCGCGACGGTCGGCGGCAAGCGGGTCGCCTACACCACCCTGCGCTCGTCCTTCATGCACGAGGCCGACTCCATCATCGGCTTCCAGATGCTGAACGACCCGGACTACGTCAAGGGCCCCGAGTCCTTCCAGAAGGCCGTGCAGCACATCAACTACACCTTCAACTGGTTCTACGCCGATTCCGAGCACACCGCGTACTACAACAGCGGCGACAACCCGGTCCGCGCGAGCGGTGTCGACGCCGAGTTCCCGGCGTGGGCACGCCCGGCGTACGAGTGGCGCGGCTGGGACCCGGCGACCAACACGGCCGACTACACCCCGCCCTCCGCCCACCCCAACTCCATCGACCAGGACTACTACGTCTCCTGGAACAACAAGCAGGCCAGGGACTACACGACCGCGCCCTGGGGCAACGGGTCCGTGCACCGCGGCAACCTCCTCGAGGACCGGGTGAAGAAGCTGGTCCGGCAGGGTGGGGTGACCCGGTCCGTCCTGGTGAAGGCCATGGCCGACGCCGCGCTGGCCGATCTGCGGGCCGAGGACGTCCTGCCCAAGCTCCTGAAGGTCGTCACCGGCTCGCCCGTCACCGACCCGACCGCGGCGGCCGCCGTGAGCAAACTCCAGGCCTGGGTCACCGGCGGCGGCAAGCGCACGGAGACCGCCGCCGGCTCGAAGAAGTACGCCGACGCCGACGCGATCCGCATTCTGGACGCCTGGTGGCCCCTGCTGGTCAAGGCCGAGTTCGAACCGGGCCTCGGCAGCGACCTGTACACGGCCGTCACCGCCAACCTCCCCGTCGACGAGTCCCCGTCGGCCGCGCACGGCCCGACCGGCTCGCACGCGGGAAGCTCCTTCCAGTACGGCTGGTGGAGCTACGTCGACAAGGACATCCGCACGGTGCTCGGTGAGCAGGTGAAGGGGCCGCTGACCCGCACGTACTGCGGTGACGGCAGTCTCGGAGCCTGCCGGGACACCCTCATCGGCACCCTGAAGCAGGCGGCCGCGAAGACCGCGGCCCAGGTCTACCCCGGCGACGACGTGTGCGCGGCGGGCGACCAGTGGTGCGCCGACTCGATCAACCACCGCACCCTCGGCGGCATCAAGCACGGCAAGATCGGCTGGCAGAACCGGCCGACCTACCAGCAGGTCGTGGAGTTCACGTCACACCGCTGACGCGTGAACCGGCGGCGGGTCAGCGCACGCGGCCCGCCGCCAGGACCAGCCGGGCCAGCTCCGCGTGCAGGATGTCGCTGTGCGCACCGGCCGGCGGCCCGCCGTGTCTGACCACCGCCGCCGCGTCGACGTTCACGCACCCCGAGGCGGGCAGTCTCGTCTCCAGGGCCTCGGCGAGGGTGTACGCACGCGTGCCCGGCACCGCCTGCACCCCGTCGTGGCCCATCGCGCCCCACTTGGCGCGCAGGGCGTGCCCCATGCTCAGCCCGGTGGCCGACCGGCTGTCGCCCGCCATGCGCGAGGCCAGCGGATACATCGTGCCCAGGGCCGCGTCGTGCCGGGAGTGGCAGCACACCAGGGGCCCGTCGACGCGGTTCTGCTGCCCCTGGAGCACCCCTCCGGCCCGGGCGTCGTGCGGCAGCCGGGCCGCGAACGCGTAGTGCGAGAAAGCCCCTTGGAGCAGCGTCACCGACTTCACCGTGCGCACGCCTTCGGGAAGGCCCCGCAGCGCGAACGACACCAGCCGCGCGCCGAAACTGTGCCCGACCAGGTGCACCCGCACCTTCGGAGCCGCCTTCGCGAGCTGCCCGACGACCCGGCCCAGGCCCCGCCCCCCGACGGTTCCCGCACGCCGCTTCATCGCGTAGTACGTCGCCTGCCGCAGCAGTTCGTGCGCGCCGTCCCAGGGGTTGGGGATCCTGAATCCCTCCTGCGGCCCGGACGCTTCGAGCTCCGCCAGTGCCCGCGCGAACCCCTCACAGGCCGCCGCCGACGACCCGGCGAACATCTCCGGTTCGCTCTGCGGCACGCCCTCCGCCACCGTGTCCGCGGCGAACAGCGCCTGCGGTCCGGGCGCCACCACCTCCACCAGCGTCCGCACCAGCCGCCCGAACTCCTCCAGCTCGGCCTCCTCCGGAGGCTGCTGCTCCAGCAGCCGGGCGATCTGGTCGACGAGGATCGCCCGGCCCGGGAACGTCTCCAGCAGCGCGTGCCGGGTGTCCTTGTCCAGCACCGGGCGCCTCGCCGGCTCGGCCGCCACGGCCCGCGGGAAGTCCGGGATCGGCTCGTCGGAGAACCGCATCGCCGGCCACAGCACCCCGACGTACCCGACCCGGGCCGCCGGGGCCAGCCGCGGCACGGGCGCGAAGAAGCGGTCGTAGAGGCGGGTCGCGCCCGAGCGGTCGCTGTTCCAGCCGTGCGCGAAGACGATCAGATCGCGCACCCCCCGCTCGGTCACTCCGGCGAGCAGCCGGTCGCGCCCGCGGCCCCCTGGGTCCCCGTCCGCGTCGAACGTCAGCTCCCAGTAGGGAGTCACACTCATCGCCGGATCCGCCATGACAGGCCCCCTGGTCCCCGGGTGACGCCACGATGTGGGCGCATCGTCCTGCCAACGGGGGAGCTTGGCCATACGTCACGGGCGCATTCGACTCAGCGGTAGAGCAGGTACTTCCGCCGCGTCCTGCGGAACACCGCCAGATCCTGCTGCCACCCCGCCACCACCGCGTCGGTGTCCCCGCCCGCGTCGATCATCGTCCGCACGCGGGTGGAGCCGGTGAGCTTGTCGATCCAGTTGTCCGGGCGCCAGGCGAAACCGCTCCAGACCTGCTTGGCGGTGACGAGCAGGGCGATTCCCGTCCGCACCGGATCGAACGCGGCCCGGTCGTGCACATGCACCTGCACGCCGCCGATCGTCTTCCCCTGGTACTTCGAGAACGTGGGTGCGAAGTACGCCTCCCTGAACCGCACTCCGGGCAGGGCGAGTCGGTTCGCCGCGGCCGCCCAGCGCCGGTCGACGCCCTCCGCGCCCAGCAGCTCGAACGGCCGGGTCGTGCCGCGCCCCTCCGACAGGTTGGTGCCCTCGAACAGGCACGTTCCCGAGTAGACCAGGGCCGTCTCCGGCGTCGGCATGTTCGGGCTCGGCGGCACCCAGGGCAGCCCGGAAGCGTCGTAGAAGTCCGAGCGCTTCCAGCCCGACATCGTCACGGTCTCCAGCGGCACGGCCTCGGTCAGGAACTCCTCGTTGAACAGCCGCGCCAGCTCGGCGACGGTCATTCCGTGGGCCTGGGAGACGGGCTGCCGCCCGACGAACGTGGCGAACTCCTTGTGCAGGACCGGGCCGAGGGCCGCACGGCCGGTCACCGGGTTCGGCCGGTCCAGGACGACGAACCGCTTGCCGGCGAGCTGGGCGGCCTCCATGCAGTCGTACAGGGTCCAGATGTACGTGTAGAAGCGGGCGCCGACGTCCTGGATGTCGAAGACGACCGTGTCCACGTCGGCCGCGGTGAAGATGTCCGCGAGCGCCCGGCCGCTCTTGAGGTACGTGTCGTAGACGGGCAGGCCGGTCGCCGGGTCGTCGTAGCGGTCCTCGGAGCCGCCGGCCTGGGCGGTGCCGCGGAAGCCGTGCTCGGGGCCGAAGACGGCGGTGAGGCCGACGCGGGCGTCGGCGTGCATGATGTCGACGATGTGGCGGGCGTCGCCGGTGATGCCGGTGGGGTTGGTGACGATCCCGACCTTCTCGCCGTCGAGCAGGGAGTAGCCGTCCTGGGCGAGTCGTTCGAAGCCGGTCCGCAGGCGCCTGTGGCGCTGGGCGGCGGAGGCGGGGGATGGTGCCGATAAGGCTGCTGCTGCCGCCGTGGCGGTGGTGATGACGGCTCGTCTGGAAGGGCGCATACGGTGACCTCCTTGAGCGGGGACGGTCGGCATGGGCACGGTATGCGCTCCCGCGGGTTGCGGGGAGGCCGCGGGCCGCCTGTGGCTTGTCGCGCTCCGCGGCGCAGCCGCACGACCGGTACAGCCCCGCGCCCCTTTCAGGGACGCTGTCGACGCCCCTTCCCTGGTACATACCGACCGGTTAGTCTGGCGCCGTAGCCGATCCGCGACTGAGGAGACCGATGGTGGGAGCCTTTCAAGAGGCCGGAGTCGTTGTCACGGGGGCCGGCGGCGGGATCGGGGCCGCGCTCGCCCGGCGTTTCGCCGCCGAAGGGGCCCGGGTCGTCGTCAACGACCTCGACGCCGAGCGGGCCAAGCAGGTCGCCGGCGACATCGGCGGCGTCCCCATGCCCGGCGACGCCTCACCGACGGCTGCGCGGCGC
>NZ_JBEXSH010000103.1:0-15992 GCF_040613555.1 Streptomyces sp. NPDC006265 | reverse complement strand
TACACCGGGGTCACGTACGACGCCGAGGGGCGGCCGCTGGACGTGGCCGTCATCCACTACCGGGGGGACCGGTTCTCCTTCACGGTGACTCTGGAGCGCACCCCGGCTCCGCCTCGTGGGCGCAGTCGTGGAAGCGGCACCGCTCGGCCAGTTCCTCGATCTCGGAGAACACCTGCCCGACACCGGTCTCGGCGTCCCACAGGCCGACGCCGCGCAGTCCGGGGGTGTCGATCAGGACGCCCCCGCCGGGCAGGGCGAGCAGGTTGCGTGTGGTCGTGGTGTGGCGGCCCTTGCCGTCGACGTCGCGGGTGGCCCGGACGGTCATGACGTCCTCGCCGAGCAGCGCGTTGGCGAGGGTCGACTTGCCCGCGCCGGACTGCCCGAGCAGCACGGACGTCCCCCCGCCGACGAGCGCGGCGACCACGTCGAGCCCGTCCCCGTCGGCGGAGCTGACGGGCACGACCGGGACTCCGGGCGCGCTCGTCTCCACGTCCTGGACGAGGTATGCGCGGGTCACGGCGTCCGGCACGAGGTCGGCCTTGGTGAGGACGACGACGGGCTGGGCCCCGGATTCCCAGGCGAGCGCGAGGAAGCGCTCGATGCGGCCGAGGTCGAGCTCGGCCGCGAGGGACACGGCGATGACGGCGTGGTCGACGTTGGCCGCGAGGATCTGCCCCTCGGACCGCTGTGAGGAGGTGGAGCGGACGAAGGCGGTGCGGCGCGGCAGGTAGGTGCGGACGTAGCGCGGGTTCCCGCCGGGTTCGACGGCGACCCAGTCGCCGGTGCACACGACCCGCAGGGGGTCGTGCGGGGTGACGAACGCGGTGTCGGCCCGCAGCGGCCCGTCGGCGGTGACGACGTCACACTGCCCGCGGTCGACCCGCACGACCCGGCCGGGGAGCAGGCCTTCGGCCTCGTACGGGGCGAACTCGGTCTCCCAGCCCGCGTCCCAGCCGTACGGCTCGAGCAGATGCGAGACAGAGGAGGACGAACCCGGGAGAGAAGAGAAAGACAAGGGGTGACCCTTCACAAGGGTGGCCCCGGCACGGCGCTCGAAGGCGCTGAGAGAAGGAGGTCAGCCGGAGGCCACGGAGGTGGACTTGATGAACTTCCGGATGCGGGCAGCGCCCATCTCAGAGACAGCCATCGATCACACCTCCTGCTCGTCACACAGCCGACGGCGGCAGCCGCAGGCCGCCGCGCGATTCGCCCCCACCATAGAGGCGTGCGCCCCTCGGGCGCCACGGAATTGAACCCGCCCTCGCGGGGCCGTCGGGGACGGCTCCTCGCTGCCCGTCGTGCACGACGCGCACGGGGGTGCCGGACGTGGTGCACTGGAATTACGGGAGGTGCAGCATGTCAGGTCGCGCAGGCAAGACCCGCAATATCTTTCTCGTGTGGCTGATCTGGCCGCTGATCACACTGGGTATCTACCACCTGGTCTGGTACTACAAAGTGAATCGCGAAGCCCGGGAATTCGATGCGCGGATCGAGGTCAATCCGGCGCTGGCCGTGCTGGCCGTCACGGTCGGCTGGCTGGTGATCGTTCCCCCCTTCGTGTCGGTCTACAACACCGGTCTGCGCATTGCCCGCATGCAGCAGTCGGCCGGGATGGAACGGAGCTGCAACCCCTGGATCGGCTTCATTCTCTACATCGTGGCCGTACTGTTCCCGCTCTACTACCAGCATGAGCTGAACCAGATCTGGGCTCGATACCAGAACGCGGAAGAGGGCGAGCAGGTGCCGCTTGCGGCCTGACGACAGGTAGTTCGTCAACTGCCCTTCGCGCAGGCGTGCCCGTTCACCTCGAAGTCGTACGGCGGGGAGTTCTTGCCGTGCCAGGAGCCGAGGAAGCCGAAGGCCAGGTCGCCGCCCGCGGGGACCGACTTGTTGTAGTCGGCGGCGGTGGCGGTGACGCGGGAGCCGCTCTGGGAGACGGAGGCGTCCCACATCTGGCCGACCTTCTGGCCGTCCCGGAAGGACCAGGCGACGCGCCAGGAGTCGAGGGATTCCGCGCTGGTGACGGTCACGGTGGCCTGGAAGCCGTCGGGCCACTGGTTGACCAGGTCGTACTCGACCCGGCAGGCGGGCTCCCCGCTCTCGTCGGGTTCGGGGCGCTCGGTGGACGAGGAGGTGCCCTGCGGTTCGGTGTGGCGGTTCCTGCCCTCCGGCTTGCCGGACTTCTCCGGCTGCTTCGTGCCCTGGGTGGTCCGGTCGGCCGGCTTGGAGGTGGCGGGCGGCAGGGACGGGGCGGACGGCAGGGGCGGAGCGGGGTCGGCCACCGGCTGACGGTCGGCGCCGGGCGCGCCGAGGTCGTCGCCTCCGCCGCCGAAGGGCATCAGGGAGACGCCGAGGGCCAGCACGGAGACCAGGACCGCGGCCACGAGGAGGCCGTTGCGGGCGACGCGTGCCTTCTGCTCGCCGTCCTCCGGTTCGCCGGCCGCCTTGTCCGCCGAGCCGGGGCGCCCCGGGCCGAGCCGCACCTCGGCGGCGCGGCGGCGGCGCTCCAGATAGGCGAGGCCGCCCCAGCCGATCACCCCGCCGGCCAGCGCCCCGGGCAGGGCGCCGCCGTGCAGGCGCAGGCAGGCGGCGGCCTCGGCGCACTGCACGCAGGTCGCAAGGTGCCGGGAGAGGTCGCCGGGGGTCTCGGCGGCGGAGGAGCGGGTGACGGCGTCCAGCAGCCGGGCGTAGCTGCGGCACCGGGCGTCCATCGGTGTGTCGAGGTGGTTGCGGTGGCAGCGGTCCCGGAACAGGGTGCGCACCTGCTGGAGTTCCTCTGCGGCGCCGGCCGGGTCGAGGCCCAGGCGGCGGGCGACCAGCGACAGCGGCAGCGCCTCCACCTCGGTGAACCACAGCAGTTCCGCGTCCGCCTGCTGCAGATCGCGCAGGCCGCGCAGCGCGAGCGGGCGCTGCAGGGGCGGGCCGGTGTAGCGGGCGGCCTTGTCCGAGTTGAGCCACAGGCGCAGGTCGGGGTCGAGTTTGTGGCCCTGCCCCTCCTCCTCCCAGGCCGCTGCCGTGGTGCGTACGGAGGTCAGCAGCAGGGGTATGCGGGGCAGCCGGGCCGGGCGGCGGGCGATGCCGCGGACCGGGCCGGCGTCGGCGTCGCGGGCCTCGCGTATGCCGTGTGCGAACGCCTCGCGGCCGAGCTGTGCGGCGGCCGTGGAACCGGAGGTGCACAGGTCCGCGTAGGCGAGGACCGCGTCCCAGCACTCGGAGAACAGCGCGGCCTCGGTGGCGTCCTGAGGGGTCGGCAGGTCGGGCATGAGTCTCCTGCATCCACAAGCGAGGTCAACTCACCACATCGGCATTGGAGTTGGGGGAAACCTCGCGGCAGAGGGAGAGCTTTTCACGCCTCCCGCACAACTGACAAGCGCCCTGTTCAGATATCACGACAGGACGGCCGCACCCCATGACTCCGAGCTCGGAGTGTCATACGGGTGCGGCCGCCCGGTGACTCAATGCCGTGCCACGGAAAGGCACGACGTCATCGAACTGTTATCAGACGGCGGTGGGTTCGTCGGCCGGGAGGCTGTCCATGAAGGAGCTGACCGAGAAGACCGCGTTGCCGGCGCCGGGCGGGCCGTAGCCGGGGGGCGAGGAGAGGCCGAAGTCCTCCATGGTCTGCCGGTAGGCCTGGAGCAGGCGGATGTGGTACTCCAACGGCGCGCCCTGCGGGTTGGCCTTGCCCAGCGGCGTGGTGGGCTCCGGGCACCAGGTGGTGAAGCGGGGCGTGATGCCGTGCGACATGAAGAACCGCAGGCCCTCGGTGGTCGACGCGATCGCCTCGTCGACCGTCTTGAAGCCGAACGGCTCCGCCATCTCCACGCCCGCGACGAAGTTGGGGATCACGTTGCGCGCCCCGAACACCTCCGCCGAGTCCAGGATCCGCTTGTGCCACACGTCCCGGCCGACGTATCGCTCCTTGCCCGGGCAGAACATCTTGAAGAGGTACTCGTCCCACACCTCGTAGTTGGGGTGGTAGATCTGCACGCCGTAGTCCTTGAACCGCTGGACGTCGTCGCGCGGCAGCGCCTGGGCGACGACCTTGCCGATCCAGCGGCCGGGGAAGCGCTCCTCGATGGCCTTGGCGTAGTGGCCGTAGAAGTCGGCCTCGTCACGGCCGGAGACCGTCTTGGTGATGGCGCCGCCGGTGAGGGTGTACGCCGTGGAGGCCTTCGCCGTGTCGTAGCGGTCGATGATCTCCAGGGCCTCCAGCACCTCCTCGACGTCCTTCACGCCCGTGTAGGGCCGGCCGGCGGCCTTGTGCTGGCGCCAGTTGTGGTTGATGTCGCAGTACTGGCACTCCTCCTTGGCGCCGAAGTACTGGCAGACCCGGAAGACGGTCAGGTAGATCAGGTAGCCCCACTGGATGGTCGGGGCGACCTCCATGACCGACTTCCCGCCGGCGAGGGTGTGGCGGTAGTACTCGGGCATCGGCGGCACACCGACGTCGGAGATCCGCTTGCCGTCGAGGTACAGGCCGAGCACACCGTCGTCGTTCGCGGCGACGCGGTACGGCGAGGACGGGTTCACGCGGACCGAGACGACGGTGCGGCGCAGGTCGTAGGGGCCGCCGGTGAGGATGATCTCCTCGGGCGGCCGGCGCAGCGCCGCCTCGCCCAGCTCGGGCAGGGTGCCGTGGTCGAAGGAGAAGATGAAGTACGACTTCGGCTTGACCTCGCCGCCCTCGTTGTCGCTGAGCGCGGACGGGTCGAAGGCGACGCCGCCGCGGAGCAGGTCCTCCTTGAAGACGGCTTCCCGCGGCACGTGCGGGAACCGCTCCATCAGATCCTCGACCAGCGCGGTACGGCTGCCCATCCCGTGTCTCCTCCCGGTTCGGACGTACGACTCCTCACGGTATGCCCATGGGTGTGCGGGGCAGGTACCGGGTCCCCCCGAGTCAGGAGAATGCCCCGTTCGCGGTGTTTCACCGGCGTGATGTCAGGCTTCGCGTGCCAGCGCCGCCCAGTCGACCGCGTACGCCGGCTCCGCCCCGGCCAGCAGCCGCTCCGCCTCCTCGGCGACCGTCAGGCCGAGCCGCGCCAGCTCGTTGCCCTGGGAGCCCGCGAGGTGCGGGGTGACGAACGCGCCGGGGAGGTCGTAGAGGGGGGAGTCGGCGGGGAGCGGTTCCGGGTCGGTGACGTCGAGGATCGCGGTGAGGCGCCCGGCACGCAGTTCCGCCACCAGGGCGTCGTGGTCGACGAGCGCGCCGCGCGCGGTGTTGATCAGCACCGCCCCGTCGGGCATCAGGGCCAGCTCGCGGCGGCCGATCATGTGGTGCGTCTCGGGTGTCTCGGGGGCGTGGACGGTGACGATGCCGGACGTGCGCAGCAGCTCGTCCAGGGGCAGCAGGGGGACGCCGAGCGCCGCGGCCCGCCGTTCGTCGACGTACGGGTCGGTGAGGACCGGCCGCAGATCGAAGGGGCGCAGCAGTTCGAGGACGCGGCGGCCGATGCGGGAGGCGCCGATGACGCCGACCCGGCGGCCGTAGTTGCCGATGCCGGGGATGACGCCCCAGCCGGCGGAGGCGCGGGCCGTGCGCATCCGGTCGCGGGCGGCGAGGACGTCCTTCCCGGCGAGCAGGATCATGGCGAGGGTGTACTCGGCGACCGGCAGCGCGTTGGCGACGGCCGCCGAGGAGACGGTGATGCCGCGCTCCCGGATGCCGGGGCCGGCGAAGGACTTCACGGAGCCGGCCGAGTGCAGCACCGCCCGCAGCCGGGGAGCGGCGGCGAGGACCGCCTCGTCGAGCCGGGGGCAGCCCCAGCCGGTCACCAGGATCTCGGTCCGGGCCAGCGCCTCGAGGACGCGCGGGTGAGTGAAGTCCTGGGCCACGAGGTCCGGATCGATGTCCACGCACGTGCGCAGCCGAGCCAGCACCTCGGGCGGGAAGACCTGCGGCACGTTCTCGGCGGCCATGGCGAACAGTGCCTGGGGGCGCTGACTCAAGGAGGTGACCTTCCGGCTCGGCGGCACACGGAGAGCTGAGGAGGCAGAAACCGCTCTCTACAACCTCTCCACGGTAGGCCCAGCCGGGCGGCAGCGGCAATGGACACCGGGCCGGGGTAGGTTCCGGCCCGGGGGCTTCCCGGTCCCCGCTGCCTCGGGGAAGGACGACGCGATGAACGGGACCGTGACCAACTGGGCGGGCAACATCACCTACGCGGCCAAGGAACTGCACCGGCCCGGGTCGCTCACCGCGCTGCGGGCGCTCATCGCGGACGGCGACCGGGTGCGGGTGCTGGGCAGCGGGCACTCGTTCAACGAGATCGCCGAACCGGGCCCCGAGGGCGTCCTGCTGTCACTGGCCGACCTGCCCCCGGAGGTGGACGTCGACACGGTGGCCCGCACGGTCCGGGTCGGCGGCGGCGTGCGCTACGCGGAACTGGCCCGCCGGGTGCACGGGCAGGGGCTCGCGCTGCACAACATGGCGTCCCTGCCGCACATCTCGGTGGCGGGTTCGGTCGCGACCGGCACCCATGGCTCGGGGGTGCTCAACGGGCCGCTCTCGGTGTCCGTGCGCGAGGTGGAACTGGTCACGGCCGACGGCTCGGTGCTGACCGTGGGCCGGGGCGAGGAGCGGTTCGGCGGGGCCGTCACGTCACTCGGCGCGCTGGGGGTCGTCACCGCGCTCACCCTGGACCTGGAGCCGACCTACGAGGTCGAGCAGCACGTGTTCACCGAACTGCCGCTGGAGGGCCTGGACTCCGGGGCGTTCGAGACGGTGATGGCCACGGGGTACAGCGTCAGCCTGTTCACCGACTGGCGAGAGCCGGGCTTCCGGCAGGTGTGGCTCAAGCGGCGCACCGACCAGCCGCTGCCCGCCTTCCCCTGGGCCGCTCCCGCCACCGAGAAGATGCACCCGGTGCCGGGCATGCCCGCGGTCAACTGCACCGAGCAGTTCGGTGTGCCGGGGCCGTGGCACCAGCGACTGCCGCACTTCCGGGCCGAGTTCGTCCCGAGCAGCGGGGCCGAGCTGCAGTCGGAGTACCTGCTGCCGCGCGGGCACGCCGTGGAGATGCTGCACGCGCTCGACGCGATCCGGGAGACCGTCGCCCCCGTCCTGCAGACCTGCGAGGTGCGCACGGTCGCCGGTGACGACCAGTGGCTCAGCCCCTCCCACGGCCGGGACACCGTCGCGGCGCACTTCACGTGGGTCGAGGACACGGAGGCGGTACTGCCGGTGGTACACCGGGTCGAGGAGGCACTGGCGCCCTTCGGGGCCCGGCCGCACTGGGGCAAGGTCTTCACCCTGCCCACCTCCGCCCTGGGCGAGCTGTATCCGCGGCTCGGCGACTTCCGGGCGCTGACACAGGAGCTGGACCCGCGGCGGAAGTTCGCCAACGCCTTCGTGCGGGGTGTGCTCGCGCGGACGGAAGCGTAGGCGCACGCGGGGAGCTGCTGCCCCACTGAGAGCGGGGACTGCCCGCACCCGTGAGGGCGGGAGCTGCCCTCGCTGACCGAGGGCAGGAGTTCCCCGGACCGGGGGCGGGGACTGCCTGAGCCGGGACAGGGACTGCCCGCACGGGACCGGGGCGCTGCCTACACCCGGGCCGGGGGATACCTGCGCCGGAGGCGGGACTGCCCGGGCCCGGGCGGCAGCTGCCCGCACGGGGCCGACGGCTACCCGCACCCAGGGACGGGGATCACCCGCGCCGGAGACGGGAACAACGCACCGGAGGCGGGACTGCCCGAGCCCGGGCGGCAGCTGCCCGCACGGGGCCGACGGCTACCCGCACCCAGGGGCGGGGATCACCCGCGCCGGAGACGGGAACAACGCACCGGAGGCGGGACTGCCCGAGCCCGGGCGGCAGCTGCCCGCACGGGGCCGGGGGCTGCTCATGCCCGGGCCAGGGAAGGCCTGCGCCAGGGCAGGGACTTGTCCACCCCGTCGGTCAGGTCGCCGCGCGCGGGAGGCCGCCGGTCGCGGAGGTCGTGACGCGGGCGGCCTCGTCCTTGACGAGCAGGGACATCAGGGAGGCGACGGTCAGACCCGCCTCGGCCGGGTGGCGCAGCACCTTGCCGGGATCGATTCGGTACGTGTTGGTGCGCCCCTCCCGGGTGTGGGAGAGGTATCCGTCCTGCTCCAGGTCGGCGATGATCTTCTGTACCGCTCGCTCGGTGAGCCGGCAGTGGGCCGCGATGTCCCGGATACGAGCACTGTGATTGTCGGCAATGGCGGCCAGCACGCGGGCATGGTTGGTGAGGAACGTCCATCCGGTGTGTGACTCGGGCACTCCATCCATGGCCCAACTCTAGCGACAGAACATTCACGCACCCAAAAACACGTACTTCATTTCATGTATCCGTTGACGGGTGTGGGGTAGAGAGGCAACGCTGGAAGCGGAGGCAAGGCGAACAGAGCAAGGGAGAACAGGGCCATGCCGGAGCCTGCGTACTCTGCGCGGTCTCACACACAGGAGAACGCCGTACCCACGGCGGTCGACAGTGCGCCGGCGGCGATCCCGCCCTGCATGGCGACCATGGACGTCGCCCCGGACGGCGACCGCATGACCGTGACGATGTGGGGCGAACTGGATCTGGGCAGCCGGCGGTTGCTCCCCGAGCTGTACGAGATGCTCTCCCTGTCCGGCACCGGCATCGAGCTGCGTCTGGACGCGGTCGGGTTCTGCGACTGCTCCGGCCTCAACGCACTGCTGGATCTGCGCACCCGCGCGGTCGACGAGGGCAAGACGGTCACCGTCCGGTCCTGCGGCATCGCGGTCGAGCGCCTGCTCGACCTGACCGGCACGCGGGAGCTGTTCGCGGACTCCGGCCGGCCGGAAAGCGCCGCGCCCCCGGCCGCGCCGACCGAGGACCCGCCGGAGGAGGACGGCCAGAACCTCCGCGCCGAAGTCACCCAGCTGCGCCGCGCCATGCAGACCAGGCCCACCATCGACCTGGCCCGCGGCATCCTGATGGCCTCCTTCAGCCTGAGCCCCGAGGCGGCCTGGAGCGTCCTGGTCAGGACCTCCCAGAACACCAACACCAAGCTGCACCACCTGGCCCAGGACCTGGTGGGCACCGTGCGTGGCAGCACGCTGCCGGAGCAGGTGCAGCAACAGCTGGCCGCCGCGGTCGCCGGCGCGAGCCCCCCGGGCGAGGCGGCGGCGCACCCCACGGGCACCCCCGTCGAGGACGGGGGCCGGGCCACCGGGGGCTGACGCACCCGAACTGAGGCATCATGGGCAGGCCACACCCGGCCACCACCGGCCCTCAGCAGGCGGGCACTTTATAAAGCCCCTTTCCAAACCCCTTGTCGAAAGTCCCGGCAGACCATAGCCTTGCGCCGCGCCGGTGCTGACGTCGACCCGGCCCGGCCGGTCTGGGAAGGAATGGGGCACCCCGGTGAAGCGCACATCACGTGACATCCGCACCGCGAACCGCTACGAGGTGCTGCGCCAGATCATCGCGGAGTCACCCACCTCCCGGCAGGAGCTGGCGGCCGCCACGGGCCTCAGTCTCGCCACGGTCGCCACCCTCGTCGGCGAGCTGCTCGACCTCCGCATGATCACCGAGGTCGGCTTCGAGGACTCGGCGGGCGGCCGCCCCCGGGGCCTGGTCGCCGTCAACAGCTCGGGCGGCGCGCTGATCGGCGTCGACATCGCCGAGACGTACGTCCACGTCGAGCTGTTCGACCTCGGGCTGAACGTGCTGGCCCGCGCCGAGGAGGACGTCCGGCCCAGCGAGAGCCTGCCCGAGCAGGTGGTGGGCCATGTGGCCACCGCCGTCGGCTCGGTGGTCACTCAGGCCGGCATCGAGGGCGCGCGGGTGCTCGGGGTCGGTGTGAGCGTGCCGGGGCAGGTGGACCGCGCGACCGGCACCTCGGAGTACGCACCCAACTGGGACTGGCACGACGTACCGCTCCTCGAGCTGCTCACCGAGCACATCGCCTATCCGCTGTACCTGGACAACCCGCTGCGCGCCAGCGCGGTCGCCGAGCTGTGGTTCGGGGCCGCGCGCGGGCACGGGAACGCCGTGGTGGTCAACCTCGGCACCGGTGTGGGCGCCGGTCTCGTCCTGGGCGGCGGACTGCACCGCGGGGTCAGCAACAGCGCCGGCGAGTGGGGCCACACCACGATGGTGCTGGACGGACGCCTGTGCCGGTGCGGCAACCACGGCTGCGTGGAGGCGTACGTCGGTGCGCGCGGCATCATGCTGAACCTGCGCGAACTCAGCCCCGACAGCCCGCTGTTGCACGCCGAGGACCAGACGGCGACCATCGACGCCCTGGCCCGTGGGGTCGCGGCGGACGACCCCGTGGCGCGCCGGGTCGTCCACGACACCGCCCGCTACCTGGGCGCCGGCGTCGCGGACCTGGTCAACCTGTTCAACCCCGAGATCGTCGTGCTGAGCAGCTGGGTCGCCCGCACCCTGGGCGAGCCGCTGTTGCACGAGGTGCGCGAGGCCGTGACCCGGCACGCGCTGCCACGGCCGCTGGCCGCCACCGAAGTCGTTCTCTCCCCGATCCCCACCGACCCGGTGTGCCTCGGCGCGGCCACGTTCGCGCTCGAAGGTGCCCTCCAGACCGTCGGGCAGAAGAACGGCAAACGCACCGCCCCCGCGAGGAGCCGTACCACCACACCTTCGTAGCGGCGGAACCAACTCCTCCGCACTCCCCACGCGTTCGAAATAGCGAACCGGACACAACGCTTCGCACAGACTTCGTCCAACCCCTTGCCGAAGCCTTAGCCGAAGCTCTAGCGTCCCGCACCGCACCTCTCTTTGAGCCATCTGGCGCGAGCCCCCGGGCCGTGAGCCATCAGGCAGTGAGCCGCAGAGCCGCAGCCGCACTCGAGACAAGGACGTCAGCATGTCGGCATCGAGCAACATGAACTGGGACCGCCGCAACGTACTGCGGGCCGCGATGGGCCTGGCCGCCGCCGGCGGACTCGCCGCGTGCGGCAGCAACACCGGACGGGGCGGTGGGTCGGGGTCGGGCAAGAACCTGGTCCAGTACTTCCACGCGTACGGCGAGGCCGGTACCGAGCAGGCCATCAAGAAGTACGCGAAGGCCTACGACAAGGCCAACGTGACCACGCAGTGGATCACCAGCGCCGACTTCGAGAGCAAGCTCTTCGCGACGCTGCTCACCGACAACGCGCCCGACCTGTTCGAGTTCCACCCGCAGATACAGATGATCAAGAGCGGGCAGGTGGCCGACCTGACCGACATCATCGATCCGGTCAAGGACGACTTCAACCCTGCGGACATCAAGTCGCACACGGTGGACGGGAAGATATACGGCGTCCGCATGATCGACGACCCGCAGTTCTTCTTCTACCGCAAGTCGATGCTGGAGAAGGCGGGCGTCGACGTGCCGACCACGCTCGACGAGCTGATGGAGGCCGCCGCCAAGCTCACCACCGGCAAGGTCAAGGGCCTGTACATGGGCAACGACCTGCACAGCGTCAACGACACGTTGATCTGGTCGGCCGGCGCCCAGCACCTCGACGAGAAGAACGAGATCGCCTACCACACGGACGGCGTCATCGAGGGCCTGAAGAAGATGCGCAAGCTGTTCACCAGCGGCGACCTTCTCCTCGGCGCACCGACCGAGTCCTGGGACCCCTCCTCGTTCAATCAGGGTCTGTGTGCCATCCAGTTCTGCGGAATGTGGGCGATGCCGGCGATCCAGGACGCGCTCGGCGACGACTGGGGGGTCTTCCCCTTCCCGAAGGTCACGGACTCCGGCAAGCAGTCCGTCTACAACGGCGGCTGGTCGATGTTCGTCAACGCCAAGGGCAAGAACGTCGAGGCCGCCAAGGAGTACGTCAAGTGGCTGTGGATCGACCAGAAGCAGTACCAGGAGGACTGGGCCACTTCGTACGGCTTCCACATTCCGCCGCGTAGCTCGATCGCGGAGTCCGCCGACAAGCTCAAGTCGGGCAACGCCGCCGAGGGCGTCAAGCTCTTCAACGAGTTCGGGCACTTCGACAACATCGGCTGGACCCAGGCCATGCGCACCTCCTTCGAGGACGTCTTCGCCAACTGCGTCCGCAAGAACATGGACCCGGAGGCCGCCCTCGACAAGTGCGACGCGGCCGTCAACCGCGAGCTCAAGAAGCTGTTCGGATAGGCCGCGGGACGGACCAGGACATGTCGACGACCAAGACGCGCGACCTCGCGCGCCCCGCCGCGGCCCAGGCCTCACCGGCCAAGCCGCGGCGGGGTCTGCGGGGCAGCCCCACCTTCAACTTCTGGCTCTTCACCGGGCCGTTCCTCATCGGCCTGGGGATCTTCGTCTACGCCCCGATCCTGTGGAGCCTCTGGCTCAGCTTCTTCGAGGCCCGCTTCACCGTCACGCCCGACAAGTTCATCGGCTTCGACAACTACGTGTACATGCTGACGAATGACGACTTCGTCGGCTCACTCGTCACGTTCACCGTCTTCGCCGCGTTCATCGTGCCCACCACCTGGGCGCTCTCCCTGAGCCTGGCCCTGCTGGTGAACCGGCTGCGCTTCATGCGGGCGTTCTTCCGGTCGGTCTTCTTCCTGCCGACCGCGTGCAGCTACGTGGCCGCCTCACTGATCTGGAAGATGTCCATCTTCAGCGGGGTCCGCTTCGGCCTGATGAACACGGTCCTGAGCTGGTTCGGGGTCGAGAACATCGCCTGGCTGTCCGACCCCAACCCGCCCTGGTACTGGCTGGTCATCGTCACCGCACGGCTCTGGCTGCAGTCAGGCTTCTTCATGATCCTTTTCATCGCGGCGCTGCAGAACATCCCGGGCGAGCTGTACGAGGCCGCCGCCATCGACGGCGCCAAGCCGGGCTGGCAGACCTTCCGGTACATCACGCTGCCCCAGCTGCGCGCCACGTCCACGGCGGTGGTCCTGCTGCTGCTCATCGCCGCCTACCAGGCCTTCGACGAGTTCTACAACCTCCTGTCGAAGACCACGTGGGGCCGTCCGCCCCTCGTCGAGCTGTACTACAAGGCCCTGGGCGAGAGCCAGGACTACGGGTCCGGCAGCGCGGGTGCGGTCATCCTGACCGTGCTGATCTGTGCCGTGACCCTGCTCCAGGGCAAGTTCATGGGCTTCGGAAGGGGGGAGGAGTCCAAGTGACCACCACGATGCCCGAGGTGCGCAAACCCGCGCCGTCGTCAGGCAAGCCCCGCCGCGACAAGCGCGGTGGCGGCGTGATGAGCTCCACCGGCCTCTACATAGCCACCGGGATCGCCGGCTTCCTCTTCCTGATCCCGTTCTACCTGATCATCCGCAACGCCCTCTCCACCGAGGCCGAGATCACCGGAGAGAACTGGCAGTTCTTCCCCACGGACATCCAGTGGGGCAACATCAGCGAACTCTTCACCGACGAGACGGTGCCCTACGCCCAGTCCCTGTGGAACTCGGCGATCGTGGCCACCCTGCACACCGTCGGCGTCCTGCTGGTCTGCTCCCTCGCGGGCTACGGCCTGGCCCGCATTCCGTACAAGCACGCCAACAAGGTCTTCTACGTCGTCCTGGGCACCCTGATGGTCCCGACGGCGGTCACCTTCGTCCCGAGCTTCGTCCTGGTGTCGTCGCTCGGCTGGGTGGACACCTACCGGGGTCTCATCATCCCGGGTCTGTTCAGTGGTTTCACCTGCTTCCTGTTCCGGCAGTACTTCCTGGGGTTCCCCAAGGAGCTGGAGGAGGCGGCGCGCGTGGACGGACTGGGCTACTGGGGTGCCTACTGGCGCATCGTGGTGCCCAACTCGCTGAACTTCTTCGCGGCGATGGCGACCATCACCTTCATCAACGGCTGGAACTCCTTCCTGTGGCCGCTGGTCATCGGCCAGGACCCGGGTTCGTGGACCGTCCAGGTCGCGCTCTCCAACTACATGACCAACCAGACCGTCGTCTTCCACATGATCTTCATGGCCACCGCCTTTTCCATCCTGCCCCTGGTGTTCGTGTTCCTCTTCCTCCAGCGCTGGCTGGTGCAGGGGATCGCACAGACCGGCATCAAGGGCTGAGCTAGGAGACCGATGTCTTTCCGCACGACCCCATCCGTCGACTACGTCGAGGACGTCTCCCCGGGCAGCGGGGCCCTGCCGCCCCGCGCCTGGTACGCGTCCTCGGACGCGCGGTCCCTGTCGCTGAACGGCAGCTGGCGTTTCCGGCTCTCGGCCACCGCCGGCGCGGAGGACGACTCGTTCGCCGAGGAGGGCTACGACGCCGGGAACTGGGCCGAGGTCACGGTCCCCGGGCACTGGGTCCTCCAGGGCGACGGGGCGTTCGGCTCCCCGATCTACACCAACCACCTCTACCCCTTCCCGGTGGACCCGCCGTACGTCCCGACGGAGAACCCCACCGGTGACCATCTGCGCGTCTTCGACCTGCCGTCCGACTGGCCGTCGGACGGCGGGGCGGTGCTGCGCTTCGACGGGGTCGAGTCCTGCGCCCGCGTCTGGCTGAACGGCACGGAGCTCGGCGAGTTCAAGGGCTCCCGGCTGCCGCACGAGTTCGCGGTCGGTGAGCTGCTGAGGCCGGGCTCCAACGTGCTCGCCGTGCGCGTGCACCAGTGGTCGGCGGGGTCGTACCTGGAGGACCAGGACCAGTGGTGGCTACCGGGCATCTTCCGTGACGTGACGCTGCTGCACCGCCCGGCGGGCAGCGTCGGCGACTTCTTCGTGCACGCCTCCTACGACCACACCACCGGCGAGGGCACCCTGCGCGTCGACTCCGACGTCGACGGGCGGATGACCGTCCCGGCCCTGGGCATCGACGTCGCGACCGGCGAGCCGGTGACGGTCGCCGTCGAGCCGTGGACGGCCGAGACGCCGAAGCTCTACGACGGTGTGCTGGCCACCGAGGGCGAGCGGGTGCCGCTGCGGATCGGTTTCCGAACCGTCGTCCTTCAGGACGGGCTCGTCAAGGTCAATGGCAAGGCCGTCCTCTTCAAGGGCGTCAACCGCCACGAGTGGCACCCCGAGCAGGGCCGCGCCCTCGACCTGGAGACCATGCGCGAGGACGTGCTGCTGATGAAGCGGCACAACCTCAACGCCGTGCGCACCTCGCACTACCCGCCGCACCCGGCCTTCCTCGACCTGTGCGACGAGTACGGCCTGTGGGTCATCGACGAGTGCGACCTGGAGACCCACGGCTTCACCGAGCAGGACTGGCGGGACAACCCGGTCGACGACGACCGCTGGACCCCGGCCCTGCTGGACCGCGCCGCGCGCATGGTCGAGCGGGACAAGAACCACCCGTCGATCGTGTTCTGGTCACTGGGCAACGAGGCCGGCACCGGCCGCGGCCTCACCGCCATGGCCGAGTGGATCCACGACCGCGACCCCGAGCGGCTGGTGCACTACGAGGGCGACTGGAACTGCCGCGACACGGACGTGTACTCGCGGATGTACGCCTTCCACGACGAGGTCGACAAAATCGGGCAGCGGCTCGACGGCGGTACGCACAAGCGCCGCGAACTGCCGTTCATCCAGTGCGAGTACGGGCACGCCATGGGCAACGGCCCGGGCGGGCTCGCCGACTACCAGGAGCTGTTCGAGAAGCACGAGCGGCTCCAGGGCGGGTTCATCTGGGAGTGGATCGACCACGGCGTCAGGCACCCCGAGCTGGGCTACGCCTACGGCGGTGACTTCGGCGAGGAGCTGCACGACGGCAACTTCGTCTGCGACGGGCTGGTCTTCCCGGACCGGACGCCGTCGCCGGGCCTGATCGAGTACAAGAAGGTGATCGAGCCGGTCCACATCGAGGGCTGGGGGTCCCCCCTGCTCGAGCGAAGCCGAGAGCTTGGGAGCGGCGCGAACGGCATCGTGCGGATCACCAACAAGCAGGACTTCGCCGACCTGTCCGCCCTGGCCTTCGAGTGGTCGTGCCAGGTGGACGGCGAGACGGTCGAGTCGGGCTCGCTGTCGGTGCCGGCGCTCGCGCCGGGCGAGACCGCCGAGGTGAAGCTGCCGGAGCCGCCCGTGGACGGCCGGGGCGGCGAGCGGCTGCGGCTGAGCGTGGCCGTGCCGCCTCACGGCGACAGCTCGGCCGCGAGT
>NZ_JBEXSH010000102.1:0-16046 GCF_040613555.1 Streptomyces sp. NPDC006265 | reverse complement strand
CGCGCAGCCCGCGGCGGCCGCACCCGCCGAGGAGCCGAAGTCCGCGGGCTCGGGGCGCCAGCCGGTTCTGGTGGGCTACGGGGTGGCGACCTCGTCCACCCGCCGCCGCCCCCGCAAGGGCCCGGAGGTCCCGGTCCAGCAGGCCTCGACGGCTATCCAGACGGAGCTGAACGGCCACGCGCCGACGGCCCCGGAGACTGCCCCCGCCGCGGGGCAGGCCGCCCCGGCCGGTACGGACCGCCCGCTGGCCAAGCCCCCCGTCCGCAAGCTGGCCAAGGATCTGGGCGTCGATCTGACGACGGTCGTCCCGACCGGCCCGGACGGCATCATCACCCGCGAGGACGTGCACGCGGCGGTCGCCGCCGCCGTCCCGGCGGCCCCGGAGCCGTCGGTCGCGTCCGCCCCGGCCGCCGCCCCGGCGTCCTACGACACCGGGCGCGAGACCCGCATCCCGGTCAAGGGTGTCCGCAAGGCGACGGCGGTGGCGATGGTCGGCTCGGCGTTCACCGCGCCGCATGTCACCGAGTTCGTGACGGTCGACGTCACGCGCACGATGAAGCTGGTCGAGGAGCTGAAGGCGGACAAGGAGTTCGCGGGCCTGCGCGTGAACCCGCTGCTGCTGATCGCCAAGGCGCTGCTCGTCGCGATCCGCCGCAACCCGGACGTCAACGCGTCCTGGGACGAGGCCGCCCAGGAGATCGTGGTCAAGCACTACGTGAACCTGGGCATCGCGGCCGCGACCCCGCGCGGTCTGATCGTGCCGAACATCAAGGACGCGCACGCCAAGACGCTGCCTCAGCTGGCCGAGTCGCTGGGCGAGCTGGTGTCGACGGCCAGGGACGGCAAGACGTCCCCGGCGGCGATGCAGGGCGGCACGGTGACGATCACCAACGTCGGCGTTTTCGGCGTCGACACGGGCACGCCGATCCTCAATTCGGGCGAGTCCGCGATCCTCGCGGTCGGAGCGATCAAGCCGCAGCCCTGGGTCCACAAGGGCAAGGTGAAACCCCGTCAGGTCACCACCCTGGCCCTGTCGTTCGACCACCGCCTGGTCGACGGCGAGCTGGGCTCGAAGGTCCTGGCCGACGTGGCGGCGATCCTGGAGCAGCCGAAGCGCCTGATCACCTGGGCGTGAGCCGACCGCGGCGGCCCTCTGCCCCTCCGGGCGGGGGGCCGCCGGCGTCTGCCCGGGATGAACCGGCGGTACGCCGAGGCGCACAAGAGCCTCCTTGAACCCTCCCAAGTACCACACAGTAAGCGGTTTATACGGACATACGATCAACCTCACCACGAGATCGACCATGCGCCCGGCGTCCCGGGGGAAGCCCGTCTCCGGGCTGCGACGGGCGCGGTCACTCCCTCGAAAGTGAGTGAACCCCCCATGCGCGACGCGATGGTGCTCAAGGCCCAGAGATTCGTGAACTCCGTCTACGGCGGCCGTATCGGCACGACCGTGCAGGAGAGCGGCGAGGCCGACTGGGCGACCATGTACGCACTGACCCGTGCCCTGCAGTACGAGCTGGGCATCACGGCGCTCTCCGACAACTTCGGCCCCACCACGCTCAGCACCCTGACGGCCAAGTACCCCGAGCTCGACGCGGACACCGTCCCCTCACCCGACTTCTGCCGCATCCTCCAGGCCGGCCTGTACTGCAAGGGCTACGACGGCGGCGACCTCGACGGCACCTACGGCCCCCGGGTGCAGGCGGCCGTCATCCGGTTGAAGACCGACATGGGCGTCGAACAGGCCCTGCCGGGCTCGGACTTGACGCCCAAGCTGGTCAAGGCGCTGCTGATGATGGACGCGTACGTCCCCGCCGCCCCGGGCACCGGACCGGTCAGGGCCGTCCAGCAGTGGCTCAACGGCCGCTACCTGAACCGGCAGGACTTCTACGTCACCGCCTGCGACGGGCTCGTGTCCCGGGACACCGTCAAGGCGCTCCTGTTCGGCGTGCAGTACGAGCTGGGCATGGCGGACGGCACCGCCAACGGCAACTTCGGCCCCGGCACCCGGTCGGGCCTGAAGTCGCACCCCGTGAAGCAGGGCGCCACGGGCGTCTTCGTCCAGCTGTTCTCCGCCGGGATGGTTCTCAACCGGCGGCCCGCGGCCCTCACCGACGCCTTCGACTCCTCCCTCGCCGCCGCCGTCCGGGCCTTCCAGACCTTCGCCGCGCTCCCGGCCACGGGTGAGGGCGACTTCGCCACCTTCGCCTCCCTGCTGGCGTCCTTCGGCGACCAGTCCCGCCCCGCCAAGGCCTGCGACACCATCGCGAAGATCACCCCGGCCCGGGGGGCGTCGCTCAAGGCCGCCGGGATCACGTACGTCGGCCGCTACCTCACCAACCCGAGTGCCACCTCCCTGCCGGAGAAGGCCATCCAGCCGGGCGAGCTCGCCACCATCGCCCAGCAGGGGCTGCGCTGCTTCCCGATCTACCAGACCGTCAACAACGACGCCTCGGACTTCGACTACATCGCCGGGCGGACCGCCGGATACGCGGCGGTCAACGCCGCCCGCGACCACGGCTTCCGGCGGGGGACCCGGATCTTCTTCGCCGTCGACTTCGACGCGATCGACGCCGAGATCACCGCGAGTGTCCTGCCCCACTTCAAGGGCATCAAGGAGGCGATGGCGGACTCCGGCCACCCTTACGAGATCGGCGTCTACGGCTCCCGCAACGTGTGCGCTCAGGTCGGTGCGGCCGGCTGCTCGACCGCGAGCTTCATCGCCGACATGTCCCCGGGCTTCGACGGCAACGCCGGTCACCCGCTGCCGCGGGACTGGGCCTACGACCAGTTCGTCATCCGCACCCTCGGCTCCGGTGACGGTCAGCTCGACATCGACGCCGACATCGCCTCGGGGCGGGACACCGGGCAGGGCGCGTTCGACCGGCCGCGGCCCGCCGTCCCGGACGTCGCCCTCGACGCGCGCCGGGTCCCCGCGCTGCGGGCCGACCTCTCGCGCTACATGCAGTCGATCGGCCGCCCGGACGCCGGAGGCATCGGCAGCGGCGCGCGGCTCTACACCAACGCGCAGGCCGTCGCGGCGATCCAGGACCAGGACGGGCTGATCACCGAGCTGTCGACGACGTACACGATGCGCAAGGCGCTGATCCAGACGGCCGTCTACTGGGCCATGCGCGACTACGACCTCGCCGGCCAGTCCACCGACCAGCAGGTGGCCGACCACCACCTCACTGGCTCCGGCTCCGTCCGGGACTCGCACACCGGCATCGGCGAGATCAGCGCGGGCGACGCCATCCTGGCCTGGAACCACTGCATCGGCTGGGGCTTCGCCACCGGCGACCACCGCGACCCGGCCAAGGACGCCGACCTGTGGACCGTCTGGCAGCGGCTGAACAAGGACAACGCGTTCAGCGTGCGCACCGCGGCCCTGATCCACCTGTGGGGCACCCGGGGCAGGCCCGGCGGCCACCTGCCCCCCGGCGACCGCGTGACCACCCCGCGCTCCATGCGCCTCGACCTCGCCGAGTTCGAGATCACCGAACTCCTGCGCCGCTACCGGGCCTGGGACCCCGACGTGGAGTCCCAGACGCACCAGAGCCTGGCCGTCTACCAGATCTTCGAGAAGTACAACAGCATCGTCCGCAACGCCTGAGCGCGTGTGCGCCGAGAACTTCAGGAAGAGACCCCGTTGAAGCTCAACCTCCCCCGCGTGCCCCGCAGATCACCGGCGCCCGGCGCCGCGCACCGCCGCGTCCTGTCCCGCCGAGCGCTGCTCGGCCGGATCGCCGCCGTCGGCGGTGCCGTGGGCGTCGCCGCCCTGCCCCTGTCCCATTTCCTGTCCCAGGCGTACGCCGACGCGAACAACCCCATCCCGGCCCGCGTACGGGACGCCCTGCGCAGCGCGCAGGACCGGACCCGGCGCGTGCTGGCGGGCTCGCGCTCCCACAACGGCTGGGAGATGGAGAACGTCGCCGACGACGGCGGCACCGTCTACACCCGCCCTGTCCCCGGCACCCCGCTCAAGGGCGTCGCCGTGCGGATGGGCGACGTGGAGACCGTCCTCGTCCACCTGGTGCGCCGGTTCCACTACGAGGTCGACGCGCTGCGCCGGGGCGACGTCGTCGGATGGCACGACCCCGCCGGCCTCGCCAGGAGCGGGCCCGAGTCCAATCTGGCGTCCGGCACGGCCGTGCGGATCCGTCCCGGCTCCTGCCCGCGCGGCGCCCGGGGCGGGTTCTTCCCGCAGCAGGAGGTCGTGATCCGCGACATCCTCGCCGAGCTCGACGGCGTGGTCCGCTGGGGCGGCGACGACCGTACGCCCGACGAGTCGCTGTTCGGCGTCGACGTACGGCCCGGAGACGAGAGGCTGGTCCGGGTCGCGGCGCGGATCCGCGGCTGGCAGCTGGAGCCCGGCGCGGGTGCGGGCTCCCCGGTGAACGTGCTGTCGGGCGGCCGGCGCAAGGCGGCCCGGGCGCTGGAGCGCCGTCAGCGCACGGCCGCATGATCGCTGTATGACCATCGGACGACCGCCGTACGACGAAGGGGGCTCCGCCGCAGTGTGCGGTGGAGCCCCCTTTACCGTCCTGCTGGTGTCGTCCTACCTGCTGAAGCCGTAGTTGAGCAGCTTCGTGGCGTCCGACTTGCGGGCGTCCAGGCCGGTCGAGGCGAGGACCGTGCCGATGACGGTCTTGCCGCTGCGGGTGGCGGCGAAGACCAGGCAGTACTTCGCCTCCGGACCGGAACCGGTCTTCACACCGATCGCGCCGCTGTAGCTGCCGAGCAGCGGGTTGGTGTTCGTCCACGGCGCCATCGTCCGCGTACCGCCGGACTTGGTGGTCGTCTTCGCCGTGTACTTCTTCGTCTTGACGACCGTGCGGAACGAGGAGTTCTTCATCGCGGCGCTGGCGAGCTTCGTCAGGTCGCGCGGCGTCGAGTAGTTGGCGCCATGGCCGATGCCGTCGAACGAGTCGAAGTGGGTGTTCTTCAGACCCAGGTTCTTGGCGGTGGTGTTCATCTTGCCGATGAACGACTTCACGCGCGCCGCACGCGTCGAGCCCGAGCCGAACTTGTCGGCGAGCGCGTACGCGGCGTCGCAGCCGGACGGCAGCATCAGCCCGTACAGCAGCTGGCGGACGGTGACCTTGTCGCCGACGATCAGCTTCGCGTTGGACGCGTAGTTGTTGTCGACGATGTAGTCGCTGTACGCCTTCTGGACGGTGACCTTGCTGTCCATGTTCAGGTTCGACTGCTTCAGCACCACCAGGGCGGTCATGATCTTGGTGGTCGAGCCGGTCGAACGGCGCGTGTCGGCCGCCTTGGTGTAGAGCGACTTGGCGGTCGCGTTGTTCATCACGTAGCCGCCCTTGGCGGCGATGGAGGGCGCCGAGGCGGCCTGCGCCGGCGCGACGGTGAGGGCACCGGTCGCGAGCATGGCGCCGGTGGTGACGGCGACGGCCGCAGCTCTGCGGAGACGAGTGCCCTTAATGCCGGTTATCAAGTGAAGTACCCCGATTACATCGAATGCCCCAACGGTGCGGCCGAGTTGAGGACGAGGGGAAAGGGGCCGCACGTGTCTGACTCGTAACTAGCACACGTGGTTGTGCTGTTGCCGAGCCGGACCCCCGCTTTGCCGCAGATGTGTGACATACAAGTCCGCATACTGGACGTATCTCCTCATGCGTACCTGTTGTATCTATGCTGTCGGCATGACCTTGGCCGTGAAGCAACCGCCCGCCGCCGACCGCGTCTACGCCCATGTCAAACAGGGCGTCCTGGAGCGCCGCTTCGAGGGCGGGACCCTGCTCACCGAGGGCGAGCTCGCCGAAGCCGTGGGTGTCTCCCGCACACCGGTCCGCGAGGCGCTGCTCCGGCTGGAGGCCGAGGGGCTGATCCGGCTCTACCCGAAGAAGGGCGCCCTCGTCCTGCCCGTCTCCGCGCAGGAGATCGCCGACGTCGTCGAAACGCGGCTGCTCGTCGAGGAGCACGCGGCGCGCAAGGCCGTACCCGCGCCCGCCGGGCTCATCGAGCGCCTCGAGGAGCTGCTGGCCCGGCAGAAGAAGCAGGCCGCCGCCGGTGACCTCGCCGGGGCCGCCGTCACCGACCGCTGCTTCCACGCCGAGATCGTCCGCAGCGGCGGCAACGAGATCCTCTCCCGCCTCTACGACCAGCTGCGCGACCGCCAGTTGCGGATGGGCGTCGCCGTCATGCACTCCCACCCGGACCGCATCGCCAAGACCCTCGCCGAGCACGAGGAGATCCTCGAAGCGCTGCGCTCGAACGACGCGGAGACGGCTGTCGGCATCGTCCACCGGCACATCGGCTGGTTCTCGCACCTGGCCCGGGGAGAGGTGCGATGAGCGCCGTCGCGATACCCGGCGACCCACCCGGCGGCCGCCGGGCCCTGGCCGTCTGGGGCACGGGCGTCTCGGTCTACTTCGTCGCGGTCATCTTCCGCACGTCCCTGGGCGTGGCCGGCCTCGACGCCGCCGACCGCTTCCATGTGAACGCCTCCGCCCTCTCCACCTTCTCCATCCTCCAGCTGCTGGTCTACGCGGGCATGCAGATCCCCGTCGGCCTGCTGGTCGACCGGCTCGGCACCAAGAAGGTGCTGGCGCTCGGCGCGGTGCTGTTCACGGCCGGACAGCTGGGCTTCGCCTTCTCCCCCTCGTACGGCACGGCCCTCGCCTCCCGGGCGCTGCTCGGCTGCGGTGACGCCCTCACGTTCATCAGCGTGCTGCGCCTCGGCAGCCGCTGGTTCCCGGCCCGCCGCGGGCCGCTCGTCGCCCAGTTCGCGGGACTGGTCGGCATGGCGGGCAACCTGGTCTCCACGCTTGTCCTGGCCCGGCTGCTGCACGGCATCGGCTGGACGGCGGCGTTCGCGGGCAGCGCCGCCGCCGGTGCCGTGGTGTTCGTCCTGGTGCTGCTGTTCCTCAAGGACCACCCGGAGGGCCACGAGCCCGAGCCGCTCCCGCACCAGGGCGCGGCCTACGTACGGCGGCAGATCGCCGCCTCCTGGCGAGAGCCCGGGACGCGGCTCGGCCTCTGGGTGCACTTCACCACCCAGTTCCCGGCGATGGTGTTCCTGCTGCTGTGGGGCCTGCCGTTCCTCGTCGAGGCACAGGGACTGTCCCGGGCGGTGGCCGGCGAACTCCTCACCCTCGTCGTCCTGTCGAACATGCTGGTGGGCCTGGTCTACGGCCAGGTCGTCGCCCGGCACCACGGGGCGCGGCTGCCGCTCGCGCTCGGCACGGTCGGCACGACGGCGGCCCTGTGGGCGGCGACGCTCGCCCACCCGGGCCCGCACGCCCCGATGTGGCTGCTGATCGTGCTGTGCACGGTGCTCGGGGCCTGCGGACCCGCGTCGATGATCGGCTTCGACTTCGCCCGCCCGGCCAACCCGCCCGAACGGCAGGGCACCGCCTCCGGCATCACCAACATGGGCGGCTTCGTCGCCTCCATGACCACCCTGTTCGCGATCGGTGTGCTCCTGGACGCCACCGGCGACGACTACTCCCTGGCCTTCTCGGTGGTGTTCGTCCTCCAGGCGTTCGGCGTCTCCCAGATCCTGCGGCTGCGCAGGCAGGCGGCACGGCGCGAGCGGGAGCGGCTGGTGGCCAGCCGGGTGGAGACGGTGCACGTGCCCGCGTGACGTACGTCAGGCGGTCGGTACGAGGGTGAGGTACGCGAGGCCGAGGACGCCGCGGTAGGTGAGCCACCGGGCGCGGTGCCGGTCGGCGCGCTCGCGGGTCTCGGCGGCCAGGGGATGGCCGGGGTGTTCGGCGAGCCACACCTCGGTGTCCGCGAGGTACCCCGACTCGAACTCCTCCCACTCGTCGAGGCTCGCGGTCTCCGTCCACTCCGGCCGGAACCCGGCCTCGATCGCCAGGCCGATGAGCGCCGCGAGGTCGTGGTGGTCGGTGACCGCCGCGTCCGGCCACATGCGGGACAGCTCGCCGGGGGTCGGTGTGCGCTGCCAGAAGCCCTCGCCGAGCAGGACGCGGCCGTGGTCGGCGACCAGGCGGCGGAGTTCCCCGAGCACCTCGGGGAGCCGGTCGCCGAGGGCCTGACTCGACCCCACGCACAGCACGAGGTCGGCGGGGCCCCGAATGGTTCCGGTGGCGGACTCCTCCAGGAAGCGGGCCCGGGACGCCAGTCCGCGGTCCGCGGCGGCCTTCCGCCCTCGCGCCAGGTCGTCGGTGTCCAGGTCGATGCCGGTGCCGGTCGCATCCGGGGCGGCGGCCAGGATGCGGAGCATCAGCTCGCCCGAACCGCAGCCGATGTCCAGGACGGTGGTGGGGCGGTGGCGGGTGAGGCGTTGCACGAGGGCGCCTGCCCGCGTCTGGGACAGCGGGCCGTGGAAGGTGAGACGGGTGCGGTGGGGTGGTGTGGTCATGACCAGGGACGGTATGGGGCGAGGTGGGGCGGCGGCATGGGGTTTCCGGGCCCTGGGGGCTGGTGCCGGGGGCGGGTGGGGCCGCAGCCCGGCGGAGCGGGATGCCGCTCTCCTCGGGACGGGCGCCGCCCCTGGCGGCACGCATGCCCGCAGCGGGGGCGGCTGCGCATGCCCGCAGCTGGGCCGGGTGGCCCCTACTGCGTCACCGCGAAGTTGCGCAGGATCGCCGCTGTCAGTTCCGGGTCGCCCTCCGTCTTCAGCCGGTCGGACACCGACTCCGGCGTCACGCGGCCGCAGGCCAGGCGGACGTATGTCTCCCAGTCGAGCGTGAGGGTCGCGGCGGGGCCGAGGGCCGGAGCCGTTTCCAGGGTGCCGCGGCCCTGGATGTCTACGCGGATCGTGCGCAGGAACTCCACGGGCCCGTGCACGTCGAAGACGACCGCCGAGCTGCGCGGTGCCTGCGCGTCCTCGGCCACCACGCGCGGGAGTTCGCCGAGCAGCACGTCACGGGCGACCAGCGCGCCGGGGGAGTCGAGGTTGCCGGGCCGGCCGAGGGCCGTGCGCAGGTCCTGCTCGTGCGCCCATACGTCGAACGCGTGCCGCCGCATCGACTCCTCGAGGGTGAGCTCGCTGCCGAGCGGCCCCCGCACCTTCGTGCCCGGGTCACGCGACTCGTTCCGCAGCTGGCGGTTGCGGCGGATGATCACGTACTCGAGCTCGGAGGTCATCTCCGGCGCCGTGTGGTGGCGGCGGACGTCGACCTGCATCTCCATGTAGCGCTGGTGCTCGTTGGTGACGTGGAAGAGGTCGCGCGGGAGGCTGTGGATGGGCCGCGGGTCGCCGAGCATCTCGCAGTCCAGACCGATGACATGGGAGACCACGTCCCGCACCGACCACCCCGGGCACGGCGTCCGCCGGTTCCATTCGGCCTCCGCGAGCGGCTGGAGCAGCTCGGATATCGCTTCGATGGAGTGGGTCCAGGCGTCGGCGTAGGGCTGGAGGGTGGAATGCAGACTCACGGAACGGGACCCCTCGGCGGTTCGTTGCACGGGCAGGTGGTGGCGGCGTTGCCAGTGGGAGGTGGCGGCTGTCGGTGGGCGTCTTGCGAGCTAAGTTACGCTGCTGTGAGGCACCCCGGCAGTGCTTTCGTGTGACGATCGTAGGCCCGAGTGGACGGCCCGAATGCCAGGACGGTGGTAGTGTGCGCGCCTCTGTGATCCAGATCGCCGTGAACGAGGACGAATCGGTCGAAGCGCGCCGCCGACGCGTGGCGGCGATGGTCCGCGAGCAAGCAGGGGCCGACCTCGTCGTCCTGCCGGAGCTGTGGACCACGGGTGCCTTCGCCTACGAGGCGTTCGGGAGCGAGGCCGAGCCGCTCGAGGGACCGACGTACGAGGCGATGGCGAAGGCCGCGAGCGACGCGGGCGTGTGGCTGCACGCCGGTTCCATCCCGGAGCGGGACCCCGACGGGCCGCTCTACAACACCTCCCTCGTCTTCTCCCCCTCCGGCGATCTGGCCGCCGCCTATCGCAAGATCCACCGCTTCGGCTTCGACAAGGGCGAGGCCGTGCTGATGGGCGCGGGCACGGAGCTGGTGACGGTGCGTCTGCCCGCGACGACCCTGGGCCTGTCCACCTGCTACGACCTCCGCTTCCCCGAGCTCTTCCGCGGTCTCGTCGACGCCGGCGCCGAGACACTCGTGGTCTCGGCGGGCTGGCCGGAGCGCCGCCGGTCCCACTGGACGCTGCTGGCCCAGGCACGGGCGGTCGAGAACCAGGCCTTCGTCGTCGCATGTGGAACGGCCGGGACGCACGCGGCAGTTCCGCAGGCCGGTCACTCGATCGTGGTCGACCCCTGGGGCGAGGTACTGGCCCGGGCCGGCGCCGACGAGGAGGTCCTCACGGTGGAGTTCGACCCGGGGAAGGTCGCGACGACCCGGGAGCAGTTCCCGGTGCTGAAGGACCGGATGCTGGGACTCCAGCCGCCGCGCAGGCCCTGACCTGCGCTCTCAGTCCTCCCGTTCCTTCTCCGCCAGGTGGATCACACACACGGCCACCGCGATCAGCAGCGCCGGATCCGCGTCCTCCCGGACGACGTCCACACCGTAGGTGTCCCGTACGGTCAGCCACCGCCGGGAGATCACCGACAGCAGCTCCCCGTCGTACTCGACGGCGAACTCCCGGTCGAGGATCTTCCCGCTGACGTCCAGCTCGTTGCCGTCGGCCAGGGACACCCGGTAGTGGTTGCGCAGCAGCGACAACCGCTTCCGGCGGATCGTCGCCAGTGGCTCACCGCTGCGCTGGAGCACCATGGTGTCGCGCAGGGCGAGCATCTTCTGGTGGATGTCGACGAGGACGCGCCCCTGGGTGTCCTTCAGCTCCCAGGTGTCCCGCAGCCGCAGGGCCTTGCCGTCGACGAGGAACACCTTGCTGCCGCGGTCGTCCTCGATCCAGTAGTCGTCGCCGAAGCCGAGGAGCCGGTCGTACACGAGGAATCTCATGAAACCAGGGCTTCCCCGCGGCCCGGTCCGAAACGCCGCCGATAGGCCGAAGGGCCGAGGCCCGTCCGGCACCGGAGCCGGCCCCGGGTCCAACCGGTCGAAGGCAACCGTACGGTGACGGTGAGCAGTCGTCACGTCCGCACCCTGGAGGGGACATGCACCGGGCAGCAGAGGACCGCGATCTTCCCGAGGAGCCGGCCGCCGACGGCCCGCGCACCGGGGTCACGTGCCCGTTCTGCCGCATCGTGCGCGGGCTGGCCCCCGCCCAGGTGCTGCGCGACTGGCCCGACGCGCTGGCGATCCTGCCCCGCGGCGGGGGCGTCACGGCGGGCCACGTGCTGGTGCTGCCCAAGACGCACGTCCCGGACGTGGCGGCGGACCCGCTGGTGTCCGCGGCGACGATGCGGCGCGTCGCGGAACTCGCCGCCGAGATGGGCGACTGCAACGTCATCACGTCGCGGGGCGCCGCCGCCACGCAGACCGTGCGGCACATGCACGTCCACCTGGTGCCGCGCCGCGACGGCGACGGCATCCTGCTGCCCTGGACACCGGTCGCCGGTGCCAGCCGTCGGCCGGGCCCGGACCGGCGGCCCTGGTCGGCCCGCCCGGCCGGCCGGTGAGCCCGTCCCGGCCCGGCGCGCCTCAGCCCAGGAAGACGAGAAGCATGCTGTTGGCCGCGGCCAGCACGCCGTAGCAGAACAGCATCGGCCGGGACAGCAGCACGGCGAACCAGGACACCGGCCCGCCGTGGCGCTCGGCGTCCATGGTGAACGGGGGCGGCGGGTTGCCCCGGTCGCTGACGACCTTCTCGTAGAGGGCGCGGAACAGCCGCTCCTGGCGGAGGTAGTAGCCGTCGAGCAGCCAGAAGCCGACGGCGAGGGCCAGGGCCACGGGGATCGTCGCGCAGCCCGGCCTCCGGTCCGCGACCGCGACGAGCACCCCGCTCAGAGTGATGCACCAGCCCTTGATCAGGAACGAGTTGTTGCCGAGCCGGGCGATCACGCTCTGGAGCAGCTCCACATGCTTGAGGCGCTGTTCGTCGAGACCCGGGCCGCCGGTCATCCGGGGGATGCCCCGCCGGGCCCGGGCGGGGTCTCGGGCCGGGTGTCGGGCGGCTCCTCGGTCGGCGGGGCGTTTGGAGGTTCGATGTCCGGCTGTGAGAACTGCCCGTTCAGTTCCTCGACGGTGTCCTCCAGCCAGTTCTCCAGCCGGGTCGGGGCGTACCTGTCCAGCAGCCCGTCGCCGTGCTCCAGCATTTCCAGGCGCAGCCGGGGCAGGGCGGTCCTGCCGTCTCCCCCGGCCTGGTCCGGGCCGGCCGGCCACGCGTAGCCGCGCAGTGGCAGGTCCAGGGTGCCGGCGACGCCGCTCTCGGCCCGCTCCTCGAGCATCAGGACACAGGCGTCGTCCACGGCGCGGCGCGCGTCGGCCTCCGCCTGCTCCAGGGCGGAGCGCAGCCGGTGCCAGGAGGTGCTGTGCGAGACGAGTCGCTGCCGCGCCTCGGACACGAGCCGGTCCGCGCTCTCCTCGGCGGCGGACGCGGAGCCGGAGGCCGCCTTGTCGGCCTCGGCATAGGGATTGTGCGCGAGGACGGCCGTCGCCGCGGTGGCGAGACCGAGCGAGACGATGAGGAACACGGCCATCACCGTGCCGGCCGTGTCGAAGGCCAGCGGGTTGCTCTGGTCCGTCCGCGTGTAGGCGGTCGTGGCGAGCAGGCCGAGGAGCAGCAGGTTGGCGAGGACCGGAAGGACCGGCGCGGACCAGGGGAGGCCGTCCGGCCGCCGGGTCTCGGTGCGGGGCCCGTCCAGCCGCAGCGCGTGCCGCAGTGCGGGCCAGGGCGCGCGCCGAACCCGTTCGGTGCGGTGAGCGGCGCGTACCCGCAGCCGGAACAGCGATCTCGCCAGCCAGCAGCTCAGCGCGAACTGGAGGGTGGACACCCCGAGGGCGACCAGGAAGGACAGGGCGTAGACCACGGTCTGCCACGGGCCGCCCGGGCCGACGCTCAGGGCCTGCGCCGTGGCCTGGCCGACGAAGGGCAGGTCGAACAGGGCGCTCAGCCCCAGCATCACCCACTGGAGCCACGACCAGGGCCGGCGGCTGCGGCGCAGCCCCTCCGGCCCGTCCGAGGTGTGCCGGACCCGTACCGTGCGGACCCGGTTGCGGGCCTCGCCCGCCGTCCGGCCTACGGTGAAACGATCCACGGTGTCGATCGCGGTGAGCGCCGACTGGAACGTCTCCACCAGCGCCGTGCCCAGCTCCCCGAGGTTCCGCTGGGCCTTGGCCAGGCCGTTGTCGGCCTGCGCGAAGGCCCGCATGAGCACGGCGTGTTCCCGGCTGTCCACGGGGTCGGCCGGCCGCCCGGCGGGCCGGGGCCCGTCCGGGCCCACGAAGGGGAGGAACGTCTTCCCGGGGCAAGGTATGGGCGCCTCGCGGGCGCCCCCGTGAGAACCGTTGCTGCCGTTCACTTTCATGGCGTGTGTCTCACTTCACTTCCGGATGATCTCGATGTCCACGCGGCGGTCGCACTGCCACCGCTGCTCCCGGGTCATGTCCCCGGCGGCCGTCTCCTCGGTCTCGGGGCAGCCCGGTGACCGGCCCCCGCCGTGGGCCGTCACACGGGAAGCGGCCACCCCGTGGTCGACGAGGACCTCCCGCACCGCGTCCGCCCGGTCCTGGGACAGCTCGCGGTCGTTGCCCGAGCCGCCGCGCGGGTCGACGTAGCCGTTGACCACGATCCGGTCGAGCGAGGGGGTGGTGCGTGCGGTCGCGGCGACGTCGGCGAGCGTGGGGACGGCACCCGGCCGCAGCCTCGGCGAGTCCGTGTCGAACAGGGCGGCTCCCGGCAGCATGATCGTCCGGGAGCGGCTGTCGCCGTAGCGCACCACCGGCTCGCCCGGGGAACCCGGCCGGGCCGGAGCGGGGGACTCCGCCATGACGGAGGAGTCCTCGGCGTCGCACGTGCCGCCGGCCCGCTCGCACAGCGTGGTCCACAGCTCGCGCAGCCAGAGGCGCTGGGCCGTGTCGGCGGAGGGCTGGCCGCCCGCGGAGTTCCCCAGGCCCACGAACGTGACCTTCACCCCCGACAGACGGGGGAGTTCGCTGAACTCCCCCCGCGCGGCGCACACCGAGACGATCGACTTGATGTCCTGCGCCGAGCCGAACCGCGCCCCCCGCAGGTCGGCGCAGCCCGTCGTGGACAGCCCGTCGCTGAGCACGAGCAGGCGCCGTTCGCCCTTCGCGTCACTGAGCATCTCGGCGCCCGCCGCCAGTGCGGCGAGGACGTCGGTGCCCCCGTCGACGGGCCGGGTCCGCTGGGCCGTGGCGAGGTCGTCGCGCAGGCAGTCGTTCGCGCCCTGGCGGTTCAGCTCCTGGTTGCGCGGGTTGTCGTTGCTCTCCTTCCAGTCGCCGGGCCGCTCCTGCACGGTCCACACGATGTCCCCCGCGGGCCCGCCGAAGGTGCCGATGGAGACGGTCTCGCCCTGCTCGTCCTCCTTGTCGAGCAGTTCGTCGACCGTCTGCCCGTAGTCGGGCCCCCGGGCCCCGGCCTTCTTGACGCGCACGGACGCCGAACCGTCGACGAGGACGACGGTGTTCCCGGCCTCCGCGGTGGGCGCCTGGGTCTTCGTCCAGGCGCATCCGGCTCTCTTGTCCTCTTCCTCGCAGCCGGTGAGCAGTGTGGCGGCCGTAAGGACGCCCACCACCGCGACGGCGGCGGAAAGCCGGCGTGCGGCGCTCACAGGGCCGGCCCCTCGGAAGCGATGGCGTCCTCGATCCAGGACGACTCGCTGAGCCCCATCTCCCGGCGGAACGCGCCGATCGCCTTGTCGTAGGCGTCAGCGAACTCGAACAGCCCGGCCTCCTGGTGGGCGCCGCGCGCCCCCTCCAGCGTCGTGATCAGCGCGTCGACGCTGGTACGGCGCTGCCTGCGCAGTCCCTCCATGACCTTGCGGAAGTCCTGGTCGGCGAGCGTGGCCGCGAACGGGACCAGCAGACGCCGCTGGTGGGCGTCGAGTTCACCGATCAGTTCCAGGTCGCTGATCACCTTCAGCCAGGCCTCGGTGAGCTCCCGCGCCCGCTCCGCCCTGATCAGGCCCAGGCGCTGTGTCTCCCGGAGCGTCAGCTCGTTCAGACGGTGCGGCAGCACGTGCTCGCGCAGGGCGGGGTCGACCCGGACCCGGACCGAGGGTGTGCACCGGATGAGGCCCTCGGTGTCGTCGAAGCACCAGTTGCCGTCGATCGACAGCTTCTTGTTGATCGCGCGCTCGGCGGCGACCGGGTCGGCCGGGTCGCAGTCGCGGGCGGCCGACCAGCCGACCCGCAGCAACTCCTCGCGCGCCGTCGCCTCGTGGTGCACGACGCGTTCCTTCAGCGTCTCCCGCGACATCGCCGAGCTGTTCCACTGGAACGTCGGGAACACCTCGTAGGAGAAGACGTCGTCCCGCGCCGCCATGGAGAGCGGTGTCTCCGGGGGCAGGGACTGCACGAAAACCTTCCTGCGGCGGGGCTGCCGGGCGGTCTCGTCCCCGTCGTCGGAGCCGGCGGTCTCCGGCTCCTCCTAGAAGGTGTCGTCGTACCGGTTCCGTCGCCAGGTTCGCCACGCCTCGCGCAGCGTGGCGAACAGGCCTTTGCGGCGTGCCATGTCGGTCCTCCTGTGGGGTCGGTCTGTTTTCGGGTGTGATGTGCCGGGGCCGGGTGGTGCCAGTGGGGAGAAGGGGGTACGAGGTCCGCCGGGGCTCAGCAGCCGCCCAGGCCACGCAGAAGCCGGGCGATCAACCGGGCGTCCGGCAGTTGGCGCGCCCACCGGCGCAGGTGGAACAGGGCGCGGAGGTCCTTGTGCGGCCAGATCCGGAGGGCGAACTTCTCCGCGAAAAGGGTCAGTTCCTCGTCCTCGTCGGCCGCCAGCAGCCAGTCCCGCAGCAGGTTCCAGGCCTGGCCCGAATGGGCCGGGTCGATCAACGCGCGCTGCCACAGCAGCAGCAGCGTCTCCTCGCCTCCGGGGTCCTCCATCGCCTGGTGCGCGAGCGTCGGACGGGACGGCAGCTCGGGTCCTGCGGCCAGGGGGCCGAGGACCAGCAGGGTGCGGACCGCGTGTCGCGGCAAATGCCCGTCGTCCGCTCGGATCCACTGGCCGAGCGCCTCAGCGACGGGTGCCGCGCCGCCCTCGGCGAGGAACAGCGCCGCGGTCGAGTAGGC
>NZ_JBEXSH010000101.1:0-16209 GCF_040613555.1 Streptomyces sp. NPDC006265 | reverse complement strand
GCCCAGGGCGATCGCGCCGCCCTGCGGATTGAGGATCGCGGGATCGAACTCGGGCCACTCGGCCACACATCCCAGCACCTGCGCGGCGAACGCCTCGTTCAGCTCCAGCACGGACAGGTCGTCGAACCCCCTGCCCGCCTTGGCCAACGCGCGGTTGACCGCCTCCACGGGCGCCAGCCCGAAGTAGTGCGGGTCGGTCGCCGAGACACCCGTCGCACGGACGCGGGCGAGCGGCTCGCGGCCCGTCGCCCTCAGCCCCTCCTCGTCGACGAGGAGCAGCGCCGCCGCACCGTCGTTCAGCGGGGAGGCGTTGCCCGCCGTCACGGTGCCGCCCTCCGTGCGGAAGGACGGCCTCAGCTTGGCCATCGCCGCCAGGGAGGCATCCGGGCGGACGCACTCGTCGGCGGCGAAGACCACCGGCTCGCCCTTGCGCTGCGGGATCGCCACGGACGCCAGCTCGCCGTCGAACAGGCCCTCGGACTGCGCTCGGGCCGCCTTCTCGTGGCTGCGCAGGGCGAATTCGTCCTGCTGCTCCCGGCCGATCTTGTGCTTGTCCGCGATGAGTTCGGCCGACTCGCCCAGCGGAATCGTCCACTGCGGCTCCATCCGCGGGTTGACCATCCGCCAGCCGAGCGTCGTCGAGTACAGCTCGGTGTGCCCGGCCGGGAAGGGCTTGTCGCTCTTCGGCAGCACCCAGGGCGCCCGGGTCATGGACTCGACGCCACCGGCCAGCACGACGGACGCGTCGCCGAGCGCGATGGCCCGGGCCGCCTGGATCACGGCCTCCAGACCGGACGCGCACAGCCGGTTGACCGTCACGCCCGGCACGGACGTGGGCAGACCGGCGAGCAGCGCGGCCATCCGGCCGACGTTGCGGTTCTCCTCACCGGCCCCGTTCGCGTTGCCGAAGTACACGTCCTCGACCCGGGCCGGGTCCAGCTCCGGCGTACGGCCGAGGAGTTCGCGGACGGCGTGCGCGGCCAGATCGTCCGGACGCACACCCGCGAGACCGCCGTTGTAGCGGCCGATCGGCGTGCGGACCGCGTCGACGATGTAGACGTCCTTCACTTCAATCCCTCCGGCACGGTCACTTCGGCCTCGGTCCTGGCGACGATCTCGCCGGTGGTCACACCCGGCGCGGTCTCGACCAGGACGAGCCCGTCGTCGGTGACGTCGAGGACGCCGAGGTCGGTGATGATCCGGTTCACGCACCCCTTTCCGGTCAGCGGCAGGGCGCACTCGGTGAGGATCTTCGGCGAGCCGTCCTTGGCGGTGTGCGTCATGACGACGACGACCGTGCGGGCCCCGTGCACCAGGTCCATCGCCCCGCCGATGCCGGTGATCAGCTTGCCGGGCACGGCCCAGTTGGCCAGGTCGCCCCGCTCGGACACCTGCATGGCACCGAGCACGGCTACGTCGATGTGCCCGCCCCGGATCATCGAGAACGACAGCGCCGAGTCGAAGAAGGACGCGCCCGGCAGGACCGTCACCGTCTCCTTCCCGGCGTTGATCAGATCCGGGTCGACGGCGTCCTCGGCGGGGTAGGGGCCGGTGCCCAGGATGCCGTTCTCCGATTCGAGGACGACCTCGACGCCCTCGGGGAGGAAGTTCGGGATGAGCGTGGGCAGGCCGATGCCGAGATTGACGTACTGGCCGTCCCGCAGCTCCCGCGCCGCCCGTGCGGCCATCTCCTCACGCGTCCAGGCCATCAGGACCTCACCGTCCGCTGCTCGATCTTCTTGTCCGCCGCCTGCTCCGGGGTGAGCGCGAGCACCCGCTGCACGAAGATGCCCGGCAGGTGCACCGCGTCCGGGTCGATCTCACCGGGCTCCACCAGCTCCTCCACCTCGGCGATCGTGACCCGTCCGGCCGTCGCGGCCAGCGGGTTGAAGTTCCGGGAGGACTTGTTGAAGACCAGGTTGCCGTGCCGGTCGCCCTTCCAGGCCCGCACCAGGGCGAAGTCGGTGCGGATGCCCCGCTCCAGCACGTACTCGGTGCCGTCGAACTCCCGGACCTCCTTCGGCGGTGAGGCGAGGGCGACCCCGCCCTCCCCGTCGTAGCGCCAGGGCAGCCCGCCGTCGGCGACCTGGGTGCCGACGCCGGCCGGGGTGTAGAAGGCGGGGATCCCGGCGCCGCCGGCCCGCAGCCGCTCGGCCAGCGTGCCCTGTGGGATCAGCTCGACCTCCAGCTCCCCGGCCAGGTACTGCCGGGCGAACTCCTTGTTGGCGCCGATGTAGGAGCCCGTGACCCGGGCGATTCGTCCCGCGGCCAGCAGCACCGCCAGGCCCGACTCCATCGCCCCGCAGTTGTTGGAGACCACCGACAGCCCGGCCACGCCGCGCTGGTACAGCGCCTCGATCAGTACGCTCGGCACACCGCTCAGCCCGAAACCACCCACCGCGAGCGACGAACCGTCCGGCACGTCGGCCACCGCCTCCAGTGCTGTGGCGACCACCTTGTCCATCCGAGAAGCCCCATCTCTTTCGAGCGGCCCGACCAGATTAATCAGGGCACTGAGTATTTCTGCAAGCTGTCCCTCACGCTGCCATCGGGGCGGTGGGGCGTCAAGGCCGCAGCAGATTGGCTTGCGATCCTTTGCGAAGGCGGCAGACAGCACTCGATGCGTTGAGTATTGTTCAGTGCACCGACGAACCGACCGAGGGGTGCACATGGCGGCCGCGGACCTCACCACCCACCCCGGGCACCTGGCCCGGCGGCTCCAGCAGGCGCACTACCTGCTGTGGAACGCGATGGTCTCCGAGGAGATCACTTCGCCCCAGTTCGCCGTCCTCAACACCCTCGTCGCCGAGCCCGGGCTGGACCAGCGCACGGTGGGGGAGCGGGTGGGGCTCGACCGGTCCACCATCGCCGAGGTGATCAGCCGGCTCGGCCGGCGCGGACTGCTGGACAAGGTCCGTGATCCCCAGGACGGTCGCCGCTCCCTGCTGCACCTCACGGACGAGGGGGCCCGCACACATCGGAAGCTGACGGTGCGCACGGCCCGGATGAACCAGGTGTTCCTCGCCCCGCTGACCGCCGACGAGCGGACGGTCTTCTTCGACCTCATCCGGCGGGTCGCGGACGCGGCCGAGGGGCTCCGCAATCCTGAGGAGCCCCTGGTGGCGCCCAGCTGACGGACGCGGCCCCGCCGGTCCGGACGGGCAGGGCGGTCCGGACGGGCAGGGCGGTCCGGACGGGCCGGCGGTCCGGACGGCGCGGGCGGAAGGGGGGCCGGTCAAGGTGTCTTGGCGAACACCACCCATACCTGGCCCTTCGCGAAGTTCACCGGCGTGCCGTCACCGGTGGTGAACGTCGTGCCGTCCGTGGCCTTCTCCCGCTTCCAGTGCACGTCCCAGGCCCGCCCGTCGCGCAGCACCGTCGCCTTCCCCGAGCCGACCGTCTCGGTATACGGCGTGTTGTTGCCGAGGAAGTCCCGGAAGGCGGACTCGCGCACCGTCACGTACTGCACGACGACCGTCGCGGCGGCCATCCGCTCACCGTCGGCCGTCGTCGCGGGTGCGCCGTCCATGCCGACCAGCCAGCGGTCGCGGGAGTCCGACCAGGTGAAGGTGAAGCCGGCCGCCGGGTAGCGCACCGTCCGGGTCGCCGTCGCCGTGCCGCCCACGGGTGCCGGTCCATAGTGGAAGCCGGTGGTCAGGGCGGCCTGTCCCGGGGCCTCGGGCACGATCCGCTCGGGACGCAGGTAGAGGTTGTGCGGGGCGGGCCTGCCGGAGCCACGGAAGAAGGCGTCGGCGGCGTTGCCCGGTGTCTCCCCTCGCAGCGGCGCCTTGTCGATCAGCGGCAGGAGCTTCTTCTGCGCGCCGGAGAAGGCCAGTATGGGCCGGTCGAACTGGCGCAGCAGCTCCAGATCCGACTCGCGTGCGCTGCGCACCGGCCCGACCGTCTTCGGCAGCCGGGTCGCGTACACCGCCATCAGCCGGCTCAGTCCGCCCTCGACCTGCTCCGCGTAGACCACGTCCGCGGCGTCGACGCCCGTGTGCGGGCGGGCTGGCGCGGCGTTGTCGATCTTGACGACGAGGGCGGCCGGGCTCCGCGCCGAGGGGGATTCCCCCTGACTCGACTCCTTCGGCGACCCCCGTCCGTCGTCGCCCGGCCCGCCGCCCCCGCTCGTGCAGCCCGCCGCCAGGGCGGCCGTCATCGTGGCGGCCAGCAGCGCCGTCGTCGTCGCGGCGCGCCGTCCGCGCGCTCCTCGTCCCATGCCCACCGTCGCCACCGCGCCTCATGTCATCGACCTGTCTTGATTGTGCGCTTATCTGAACATCGACGCCCATCGTCGATCGGTCTTGGCGAGGAAGTGTCTCCGCCGCGTCCGTCGATCAGCGCAAGGTTCAGCGCGGGGCCTCCGGGTACCCGGACGTCGCCGTACGACCGACGCGCACGCTACGGAGGGAGCGCGAGGCGATGAGGGCAGTGACCTGGCAGGGCAAGCGGGACGTGCGGGTGGAGAACGTGCCCGATCCGACGATCCAGGAGCCGACGGACGCGGTCATCCGCATCACCTCCACGGGGCTGTGCGGATCCGACCTGCACCTGTACGAAGTGCTCACCCCGTTCATGACACCGGGCGACATCCTCGGCCATGAACCCATGGGCATCGTCGAGGAGGTCGGCGCCGGCGTCCCGGACCTCCAGGTGGGGGACCGGGTCGTGGTGCCGTTCCAGATCGCCTGCGGCAACTGCTGGATGTGCCTCACCGGTCTTCCCACCCAGTGCGAGACCACCCAGGTCCAGGGCGAGGGCATGGGCGCCGCCCTGTTCGGCTACACCCGCCTGTACGGCGCGGTGCCGGGCGCCCAGGCCGAGTACCTGCGCGTACCGCAGGCGCAGTTCGGCCCGATCAAGGTCCCCGAGGGCCCGCCCGACGACCGCTTCGTCTACCTCTCCGACGTCCTGCCCACCGCGTGGCAGGCCGTCGCCTATGCCGATGTCCCGAAGGGCGGCAGCGTCGCGGTGCTCGGCCTCGGCCCCATCGGCGACATGGCCTGCCGCGTCGCCCAGGTGCAGGGCGCCGGGCAGGTGTTCGGCGTGGACCTGGTCCCGGAGCGGCTGCGCCGGGCCAAGGCGCGGGGCGTGGAGACCTTCGACCTGAGGTCCTTCGACAACGAGAAGGAACTCGTCGCCGCGATCCAGGACCGGACCGACGGCCGCGGACCGGATGCCGTGATCGACGCCGTCGGCACCGAGGCCCACGGCAGCGCGGCCGCGCGCCTGGTGCAGAACGCCGCGGCCATCCTGCCCCGCAAGATCGGCGCCCCGATCGCCGAGCGCTTCAGCGTCGACCGCCTCGCCGCCCTCTACACCGCCATCGACCTGGTCCGCCGCGGCGGCACCATCTCGCTGTCCGGTGTCTACGGCGGCATGGCCGACCCGCTGCCGCTGCTCACCCTGTTCGACAAGCAGATCCAGATGCGGATGGGCCAGGCCAACGTCCGCCGCTGGAGCGACGACATCATCCCGTACCTGACCGACGAGGACCCGCTCGGCGTGGACGACTTCGCCACCCACCGGGTGCCGCTGTCGGAGGCCCCGCACGCGTACGAGATGTTCCAGCGCAAGCAGGACGGCGCGGTCAAGGTCCTGATGCAGCCCTGACGGGCAAGCGCAGCCCCGACCGGTCCGAGAACCATCAGAAGGCCCCTGGTTGCCTAGGCGCCGAGGATCTCCGCCAGGTCGTAGCGGACCGGTTCCTCCAGCTGCGCGTAGGTGCAGCTCTCGGGGGTCCGGTCCGGGCGCCAGCGGCGGAAACGGGCAGTGTGCCGGAAGCGCTGCCCGTTCTCCATGTGGTCGTACGCCACCTCGGCCACCCGGTCCGGCCTCAGCGGCACCCACGACAGGTCCTTGCGGCCCGACCAGCGGCTCGGCGCCCCCGGCAGCCGGGCCTTCTCGTGGGCCGCCTCCTCGGACCAGGCCGCCCACGGATGCCCCGTCACGTCGTCCAGCCGCAGCGGCTCCAGCTCCGCCACCAGCTCGGCGCGCCGCTTCATCGTGAAGGCGGCGGACACCCCCACGTGCTGGAGGGCCCCCCGGTCGTCGTACAGGCCGAGCAGCAGCGAACCGATGACCGGACCGCTCTTGTGCAGCCGGTACCCGGCGACCACGACGTCCGCCGTCCGCTCGTGCTTGATCTTGAACATGGCGCGTGCGTCCGGCCGGTAGCGCACCGTCAGCGGCTTGGCGATGACACCGTCCAGTCCCGCTCCCTCGTACTCCTCGAACCACTGCCGCGCCACCTCGATGTCGGTGGTCGCGGGCGCCAGGTGCACCGGTGCCCGCACCCCGGACAGCTCCCCGGTCAGCCGCTCCCGCCGCTCGGTCAGCGGCGCGTCCATCAGCGACTCGTCCCCCAGCGCCAGCACATCGAACACGACGAGCGACGCCGGAGTTCGCTCCGCCAGCATCCGCACCCGCGAGTCCGCCGGATGGATCCGCTCCGTCAGCGCGTCGAAGTCCAGATGCCCCTCGCGCGCGATCACGATCTCCCCGTCCACCACGCACCTCTCGGGCAACCTCTCCCGCACGGCCGTCACGAGCTCGGGAAAGTACCTGGTCAGCGGCTTCCCGGTGCGGCTGCCCAGCTCGACCTCGTCCCCGTCGCGGAACACGATCGCCCGGAAGCCGTCCCACTTCGCCTCGTACTGCATACCCGCGGGGATCGCCGCCACGGACTTGGCGAGCATCGGCAGGACGGGGGGCGTCACCGGCAGATCCATGGATCGATTCTGCTCTGATGTGCACTGAAGCGCCCGATATGCGAGGTGTGCGGGCTACGCCTACCGTGGCGGGCATGGGTGACGCGGTGGAACTGGAGGTGGCCGGCCGGACCGTACGGCTGTCCAGCCCGGACAAGATGTTCTTCCCGGAGCGCGGCTTCACCAAGCTGGACCTCGCCCGCTACTACATCGCCGTCGGCCCCGGCATCCTGCGCGCCCTGCGCGACCGGCCCACCACCCTGGAGCGCTACCCCGAAGGCGTGAACGGCGAGAACTTCTTCCAGAAGCGGGCGCCGAAGAACATGCCCGACTGGATCCCGACCGCGCACATCACCTTCCCCAGTGGCCGCAGCGCCGACGAGATGTGCCCCACCGAGGCCGGAGCGGTGGTGTGGGCCGCCCAGTTCGGCACCCTCACCTTCCACCCCTGGCCGGTCCGCCGCGACGACGTCGACCACCCGGACGAACTCCGCATCGACCTCGATCCGCAGCCCGGCACCGACTACGACGACGCCGCCCGCGCCGCCCACGAACTGCGCTCGGTGCTCGACGAGTTCGGCGGACTGCGGGGCTTCCCCAAGACGTCCGGCGGCCGGGGACTGCACGTCTTCGTGCCCATCGAACCGCGCTGGACCTTCGCCCATGTCCGCCGCGCCGCCATCGCCGTCGGCCGGGAGATGGAACGGCGCATGCCCGAGCACGTGACCATCAAGTGGTGGAAGGAGGAGCGGGGCGAGCGCATCTTCCTGGACTACAACCAGACGGCGCGCGACCGCACGATCGCCTCCGCCTACTCCGTACGTCCCCGCCCGCACGCCCCCGTCTCCGCGCCCCTGCGCTGGGACGAGGTCGGCGTCGCGCACCCCCAGGACTTCGACCTCGCGACCATGCCCGCGCGCTTCGCCGAACTCGGCGACGTACACGCCGACATGGACGACAAGCGCTACTCCCTGGAGGCCCTGCTCGACCTCGCCCGCCGCGACGAACACGACCACGGACTGGGAGACCTGCCGTACCCGCCCGAGTATCCGAAGATGCCGGGGGAGCCCAGACGGGTACAGCCGAGCAGGGCCCGCAAGGAGAAGGAGCCTCCTACAGCTCCTTGATCCGGATGTCCCGGTACGAGACCACATCCGTCGTGCCGTGCACCTGGAGCCCGATGTAGCCGGAGGCGAACCGCCGCCCGTCCGTGCCCGGGTCGTCCGAGCGGGGCGGGCTGAACTCCTGGCCGCCGGTGTTGTCGAACTCGTTGATCAGCACACCGTTGCGGAACACCGAGTAGTGCTGGCCTTCCACACGGATCTCGTAGTCGTTCCAGGTGCCCTTCTGCGTCACGCCCGCGCCGGCCAGGCCCACCCGGTCGAAACCGTAGACCGAGCCCGTCTTGTACATGTCGCCGTCGGGCCGGTCGAGCACCTGCACCTCGTGCCCGTACTTGATGGCGACCCACTCCGGGCGGGACTCCTCCGGGTGGTCGTGGACCCACGGGAAGCGCACGAACACACCGGAGTTGGCGTTGCCCGTGCCCGGGGCGTCGTCACGCCACTGGAGCTTCAGTGAGAAGTCGCCGTACTTGCGCTGCGGGAACCACAGCATGCCCATGCCGGGCGTCGTGGTGCTGGAGGTGATCGTCCCGTCCGGGTTCAGCCCGAACGAACCGCCGCCCACCTGCTGCCACTTGGCGAGAGACTCCGCGGTACCGTCGAAGAGCGCCCGGTAGCCCTCGGTCTGCCCCGGCTTGCCGATCCCGGACTGCCGGGCCGCCTTCCGGATCGCCTTGGACTCCCGCTGGTCGATCACGCCTTCCTTCAGCAGTGCGCCCAGGACGGAGTCCACGTGCTTGAGGAACAGCGCCTGGGACGTCCACTCCCTCTCGTCCTCGATCAGCTCGCCGATCCGGCAGCGGTTGTCGGTGACCTGGTTGCGCACGCCCGAGTCGACCGTGCCGACGATCACCGTCAGGCGCTCGTCGTACTCGGGGCAGTCGGGCGCGGGAACCTGCCCGGAGACGACCGTGAAGGTCACGGTGCGGGCCGCCGCGGTGTTGCCCGCCTTGTCCGTCGCCCGGTACGCCACGGAGTGTGCGCCCGCCCGGTCGACCACCACGGGCCCCGAGTAGGCCAGGTACGGGCCGCCGTCCAGCGAGTACTCGATCCGCTCGACGCCCGAGCCGTGCTCGTCGGTCGCCGTGACCGTCACCCGGGCACTGTTGACGTACGCCCCGTTGGCGTTCCTCGTGCCCGCCACGGCCACGCCCGTCACCGGCGGGGCGGTGTCCGCTGGCGGCGCCGCGACGACCGTGAACCGCACGCTCTTCTCGGCCGCCACGTTGCCCGCCTTGTCGGTGGCGCGGTAGCGGACGGTGTGTGCACCCACCTGGTGCACCATCACGGGCGCGGTGTACGGCTGCCAGGCACCGGAGCCGATCGCGTACTCGATCGTGTTGACCCCGGTCCCCGTGTCGGAGGCCGAGACGGTGACCGTCGCCATGTCGATGTACGCCCCGTCGGCGTCGCGCTCGCCGCTCACCGTCGCCGAGGTCTCCGGAGCGGTGGTGTCGTCCGACTGGGGAGCGACGACCGTGAACGCGGCGCTCTTCTCGGCGGAGACGTTCCCCGCCTTGTCGAACGCGCGATAGCGGACCGTGTGGCCGCCGACCTGGTCGACGACGACCGGCGTGGTGTACGGCTGCCAGGCACCCGCGTCACCGATCGCGTACTCGATCCTCTCCACGCCGGAACCGCCCTCGTCGGTGGCGTGCAGCGCCACGCTCGCCGAGCCGACGTACTCGCCCTGCGCGTTCTGCGTGCCGCTCACGTGCGCCGACGCCTCGGGCGCCGTGGTGTCCTCGCCGGTGCCCTCGGTCACCGTCAGGATGCCCTGCATCTGGCCGTGGCCGGGGATCGTGCAGTGGTAGAAGTACCGGCCGGGTGTGAGCGTGACCTGGGCGGTGTGCTTGCCGCCCTGGGCGTCGTTCGGGTTGGCCAGGATGTTGAGCTGCACGTCGCTGTTGAACTCGGGGTCGCTGGTCACGAACGTCAGCGTGTGCGGCATGCCCGTGGTGTTGCCGGTGGCCGCGCTGTTCTCGAAGACGATCGTCGCCGGGCCGGCGACCGCCGTCTTCGGCGCCGAGAGGTACGTGTCGATGTCGTTGCCGGCCGTCCAGGTGAGCACCTGGTCGGCGGTCTTCTTCCCGGTCTGCCCGGCGGCGGGCAGCGCCTGCACGCCGAGCATCATCAGCAGGGCGGCCAGCAGGGCGGCCCAGCCTCTTCGTTGCCGGATCACTCGCTCCCCCTCGCCAGCCGGCCGGCGGCCGGGGTCGGTCCGCCGCCCTTGTAGGTGACCCGCCACAGGGCCGACTTGGAGTCCGAGGTGAAAAAGCCGCGCCCGTAGTCGAGGACGTACAGCGCGCCGTCCGGACCGAACTTCCAGTCCATGAGGTTCTTGATGCCGTCGTTGCCGATCGGCACGATCTTCTTCAGCGACTCCGCGTGCACCGGCAGACCACCGTCGCCTTGCGTCTTCGGGTCCATGAGCACCGCGTTGCGCGGCTGGTCGGCGTCGTAGAAGTCGCCGACGAACCACTTGCCGTCCCAGTACGCCGGCCATTTCACGGCGCTGTCGGCCGCGACCGTGCCGTAGCGGTAGACCGGTCCGTTCATCGCGGCCTGCCCACCGCCCTTCAGCCAGGGCAGCCGGTAGGTGGCCTCCGCCGGCTTGTACGACGGGACGCCGTTCGCGTCGCGCGGGTAGTCCGGGCCGCCGCCCGAGGGCGAGTACCAGATGTTGTTGGCGGTCACCGGTGGCAGGTTGACCAGGCCGTCGTTGTTCGGCGACTCGTTCTTCGGGCGGTCGCAGTCGTACCAGTCCAGTGGCTTGGACGGGTCCGGCAGATTGCGGTCCCGGTAGGGCTGCTTGTTGCCCATGCAGTACGGCCAGCCGCGGTTGCCCGCCTCGGTGATGGCGGCGAAGGTGTCGTACTTGGCCGGGCCCCAGGTCGTCGAGGGCGCACTCGCGTCCGGGCCGACCCAGCCCGCGTAGAGCACGTCGGTCGACGTGTCGACGGAGATGCGCGCCGGGTTGCGGACGCCCATCACATAGATCTCGCCGCGCGTCTTGCCGCCGCCCTCGGCGGTCTCCTTCCCGGTGAAGAGATTGCCCTGGGGGAGTGTGTACGTCCCGTCCGGCTCCGGGTGGATACGCAGGATCTTGCCGTTGAGGTTGTTGGTGCTGCCCGCGGTGCGGCGTGCGTCCGCGAAGGAGACGCCCTTGTAGTTCGGCTCCGGGTTGTTGCCCGAGTAACCGGCGCTGAATCCGCTGGAGTTGTTGTCACCGGTGGCGATGTACAGGTTGCCCTTGGAGTCCCAGGCCATCCCGCCGCCCGCGTGGCAGCAACTGTGGATCTGCACCGGCCACTTCAGCAGGACCTTCTCGCTGGACAGGTCCAGCTTGTTCGTGGCCCGGTCGAGCGTGAACCGGGAGACCCGTCGCTCCGCCATCCGTGTCTCGCGGTTGATCCGCTCGTGCGGTGTGTAGTGCAGATACATCCAGCCGTTCTGCGCGAACCGCGGGTCCAGCTCGATGCCGAGCAGCCCCTCCTCGACCTTGACCAGCTCGTCGCCGCCGCCCTTGTTGCCGAAGACGGTGAGCGCCCCGGCCAGGGTGACCTGCTTGGTCTTCGGGTCGTAGACGTGGATCTCGCCCGTGCCCTTGCCGATGTCGGGGTTGTTCCAGTCCGTGATCACAGGCTGCGAGGAATCCGCGCCGCCCCGGCCGATGTAGAACACCCGGCCGTCGGGCGCGGTGACCATCCCGTGCGGCTCGCCGATCTGGTCGTTCTGCCCGGGCTGGTTGGGCTTGGTCAGCCGCTCCGCCGCGTAGTTGGCGTTGATGGTCGCCTTGCAGTCGGCCTGCTCCAGCCGGGTCGTCCACATCAACGCGCCGCGCAGATGATCGCGGAAGTCCGTCTCGTCGTAGGACGACACCGTCCCGCCCATGCCGGTGTAGAAGGACCGTCCGCCGTCGTAGTCACGGCACCAGCTGACCGGATGGTCCCAGCCGTTGGAGCCCGAGCCCGGCTGGTACGTCGACTCGCGGACCCGGGCCACCGTGTGCACGTCGCCCGAGGGGTTCTTCACCCAGTTCAACCACCGGTCCGGTCGTTTCCACTGCACCGGCAGGTCCTTGGTGGCGGGGTGTCCGCGGTCGCCGACCTCGACGGTCGCGCGCTGGACCGCCGTCGGGCTCGAGGCGGCCGGGCGGGCACCCACCAGGCCGGTGAACCAGTCCGAGTACGGCTCCGCGCGCGCCGCGTCATGAATGCCGACGAACCCGCCGCCGGCCTCCATGTACGCCTCCAGGCCCGCCTCCTGCTCCGCGTCGAGGACGTCGCCCCCGCCGGTCAGGAACACGATCGCGTTGAAGCGGCCGAGCCTCGTGGAGTCGGTGAACACCGAGGCGTCACCGGTGGCCTGCACCTTGAAGCGGCGGTTCGCCGGGCCGGTCAGGCCGATGTCCTCGATGGCCTCGATCCCGGCGTTCACCACGGGCGACTCCTCCCCGGCCGCCGCGGAACCGTGGAAGATCAGCACCCGTACGTTCGCGCCGCCCGGCGGCGACTTGATCGACATCGTTGTCAGCGGGGGTTCGGGGAAAGGGCGCGCGTTCGCGGCCGGGCCCGACAGCAGCCCGGCGGCCACGACCCCGGCGGCGACGGGCGCCGCCCAGACGCGTCTTGACTTGCTCAACCCTCGTAAGTGCATGGGCACCTCCTCGGTCACAGCAATACCGCCAAGGAAGCTAAACCTCTTTGCACGTCACGCCAATACCTATGACCGGGATGGCACCAACTTTGTCTTGAGTGTGGATAAACGGCAGTGCGGCCGGTACCGTCGCACAGGTTCATCACAGGTACGCCTCCGTAAATGCCTTACCAGGGTGGGGAGTTCCGCATGGACAGACGCAGCTTCAACCGGCGGGTCCTGCTGGTCGGCGCGGCCGTCGCGACATCGTTGTCCGTGGCGCCGGAGGCCATGAGCGCCGCCGGACCGGCGAAGACGGCGCCCGCCGGAGGCGAGGTGAAGCGCATCAAGCTCTACGCCGAGAAACTCCCCGACGGGCAGATGGGCTACGGCCTGGAGAAGGGCAAGGCGAGCGTCCCGGGCCCGCTGATCGAGCTCAACGAAGGCGACACGCTGCACGTCGAGTTCGAGAACACCATGGACGTGGAGGTCAGCCTGCACGTCCACGGCCTGGACTACGAGATCACCAGCGACGGAACGAAACTGAACCGCAGTCATGTCGAGCCGGGCGGCACCCGCACCTACACCTGGCGCACCCACGGCCCCGGCCGACGCAAGGACGGCACCTGGCGCTCGGGCAGCGCGGGCTACTGGCACTACCACGACCACGTCGTCGGCACGGAACACGGCACCGTGGGGCTGCAGAAGGGCCTCTTCGGCCCGGTCATCGTCCGCCGCAAGGGCGACGTCCTGCCCGACCGCACCCACACGGTCGTCTTCAACGACATGCGCATCAACAACAAGCCGCCGCACTCCGGGCCGAACTTCGAGGCCACGGTGGGGGATCGCGTGGAGTTCGTCGTGATCACGCACGGCGAGTTCTACCACACGTTCCATATGCACGGTCACCGCTGGGCGGACAACCGCACCGGCATGCTGACCGGCCCCGACGACCCCAGTCAGGTCATCGACAACAAGATCACGGGACCGGCCGACTCCTTCGGCTTCCAGGTGATCGCGGGGGAGGGGGTCGGCGCCGGTGCCTGGATGTACCACTGCCACGTCCAGAGCCACTCCGATATGGGGATGGTCGGACTGTTCCTGGTGAAGAAGCCGGACGGGACCATTCCGGGGTACGACCCGCACGAGCACGGCGACGAGCCGGCGGGTGGCGGCCACGAACACGGGAAGGAGCCGGCGGACGGCGCTCACGAGCACTGACGGGCGGTTGCTCTCCACGGCAGCGAGAGCGCTCTCACCACACTGCGTGTCCGGGGCTATCCTGATCCGCAGCCGCAGGTGAGGAGCCCCGAAGTGACCGACACAGCGCCGCGTCCCACCCTGGAGGCCGTGGCCGCCCGGGCCGGTGTCTCGCGGGCCACCGTGTCCCGCGTGGTCAACGGCGGGGACGGGGTGCGGGACATCCTCGTGGAGCGGGTCCGCAAGGCAGTCGACGAGCTCGGGTACGTGCCCAACCAGGCCGCCCGCTCCCTGGTGACCCGGCGGCACGACGCGATCGCGGTCGTCGTCGCCGAACCGGAGACCCGGGTCTTCGCCGACCCGTTCTTCGCGCTCCAGCTGCGTGGCATCAGCAAGGAGCTCACCGCCCACGACAACCAGCTCGTGCTGCTGCTCACGGAGGGCCGGGACGACCACGCCCGGGTCGGTCGCTACCTCGCCGGCGGACATGTCGACGGGGCCCTGGTCTTCTCCCTGCACCTCGACGACCCGCTGCCGGAGCTGATCCAGCGGGCCGGTGTCCCCACCGTATTCGGCGGGCGGCCGGGTTGGAGCGGTGACCGGCGCGAGGTGGTCTACGTCGACAGCGACAACCGCGGCGGCGCCCGCGACGCCGTACGCCACCTGGCCGGTCTCGGCCGCAGCCGGATCGCGCACATCACCGGTGCCCTCGACCAGACCTCCGCCGCCGACCGCCTCGACGGCTACCGGGACGTCATGGTGGACGCCGACCCGCGGCTGATCGCCGAGGCCGACTTCACTCCCGCCGGGGGTGAGCGGGCGATGCGCGAGCTCCTGGAGCGCTGCCCGGACGTGGACGCGGTGTTCGCCGCCAACGACCTCATGGCCTCAGGGGCGTTGTGCGTCCTGCGCGGGGCCGGCCGCCGGGTCCCCGACGACGTGGCGGTGATCGGCTTCGACGACATGCGGCCCGTCGCGGAACAGACCGACCCGCCCCTCACGACGGTCCGTCAGGACATAGAGGAGATGGGCCGCCTGATGGCCCGCCTGCTGCTGCGCGGCCTGGACCGGCACGCCCCGCGGGAGAGCGTCGGGGCGACCCCGTCGAGCGTGGTGCTGCCGACGACGCTGGTGCGGCGGGGGTCGGCCTAGAGGTCGTGTCCGCAAAGCCGCGCCTGCCCCGCGACGCCTGGCACGCTCGCCCAAGCTCCCGACTCCGCTCGAACAGGGGGGACCCCCACTCACTGCACCGGACGAAGCCCCAAGTGCGTCCGGTACGAGGGGCTCCGCCCGGCACGCCGAGAGCACGCACCGGACGCCGCGGGGCCCGCCCTCCGGGCGAACGACGGGACTTCGCGGACACGACCTGGGGAGTGTCGTCGCGGGCGGATGGCGCTTTCGCACCACCCGCGGCGGGTATCACTTCCGCAACGCGCCCCGGCCGGCCTCAGGCTCGCTGCGGCTCGCTGTGGATCACCGCGAAGCGGGCGCCGTACGGGTCGGCGAGTTTGGCGAGGCGGCCGACGGACGGGAGGTCCGTCGCGGGGAGGCGGACCGTGCCGCCCAGCTCCCCGGCCCTGGCCACGACGGCGTCCGGGTCGCCGACCTCGAAGTACGGCAGCCAGTGCGCCTCCTCCTCGCCCGGGGCGTCGGCCAGCGGGACGACACCGCCGAACATGGCGTCCTCGCGCTCCCCGGCGGGGTTGAACGTGGTGTACGTGCCGCCGGCGAAGTCCGCGCCGAAGGTCTCCAGACCGAGCACGGAGTGGTAGAAGGCCGCCGCGGCCGGGACGTCCGCCGTGTACAGCTCGACCCAGCACAGCGAGCCGTGCTCCTGGACGACCTCCAGGCCCTTGTTGCGGCCCGGCTGCCACAGGCCGAAGGGCACCCCGGCCTGGTCGGCGAGGATCGCCATCCGGCCCAGGTCCTGGACGTCCATCGGCTGCACCGCCACCGAGCCGTGCGCCTGCTCGGCCGCCCGGGCCGTGGCGTCCGCGTCCGGCGTCCGGAAGTACACCGTCCAGGACGGCGGGCCCTGCTCCGGCGTGGTCTGCATGCCCCCGGCGGCCGTCCTGCCCCCGAGCTGGAACAGGCCGTACCCTCCGGCCTCCGGGCCGCCCGGCTGGAACCGCCAGCCGAACAGCCCGCCGTAGAAGGCGGCGGCGCCGTCGATGTCGGGGGTGCCGAGATCGATCCAGTTCGGAGCGCCGGTGACGTAACGGGTGGTGAGCATCGTCGCCCTCCTCGCACAGGGGCCCGTCGTCTGCACTGCCGAGTCTTTCACCGCCCGGTGCCGACCGCCGCCGGAACGCCGCCGCGGCGTGGTTTCGGATGTCTCCGCGCGCCGCCGTGCGCCGACCCCGTCCGCGGGCCACCATCGAAGCGGCCGGGGGCCCGTGAACGCGGCGTTGATCCCGCGTTGATCGAACGTTTTTCGCCGCCGGCAACGCTTTCGGACATGCACATCGACACGATCACCCGTAGCCCTGCTGGTAGGCCTGGTCGTAGCCCTGCTGGTCGTACGGCGGGTTCTGGCC
>NZ_JBEXSH010000100.1:0-16355 GCF_040613555.1 Streptomyces sp. NPDC006265 | reverse complement strand
GTATCCGCGTCACCGGCGCACGCCTGAACAACCTCAAGAACGTCTCCCTCTCCCTGCCGAAGAACAAGCTGGTCGTCGGACGTAGAGCCGACCATCGGCCTGCACCCCTCGGACACCGCCCGCCTGATCGGCGTCCTGCGCCGCCTGCGCGACCTGGGCAACACCGTGCTGGTCGTCGAGCACGACCTGGACGTGCTGCGGGCGGCGGACCACGTCGTGGACGTCGGCCCGGGGGCGGGCCGGGACGGCGGCCGGATCGTGGCGGCCGGGACGCCGCAGGAGGTGGCCCTGGCCGAGTCCTCGGTGACCGGCGCGTATCTGTCGGGTCGGCTGCCCGCGCCCGCGCCCCGTGGCCGCGGCGACAGCGCCTCGGCGCTCGTGATCCGCGGGGCCCGGGCCCACAACCTCAAGGCCGTGACCGTACGTATCCCGCTGAACCGCCTGGTGACGGTCACCGGCCCGTCCGGCTCGGGCAAGTCGACGCTGCTGCTGGACATCCTGGGCCGGGCCGCCCGCCGCCACTTCCACGGTGCGGGGGAACTCCCGGCCGAACACGACGGCATCGACGGCTGGGAGCACCTCTCCAAGGCCGTCCTCATCGACCAGGAGCCCGTCAGCCGTGTCCCGCGCTCCAACGCGGCGACGTACTCGGACGTCTTCACGCCCATCCGGGAGATCTTCGCCGCGAGCAGCGAAGGACGTCTGACAGCGGGCCGGTTCTCCTTCAACGTCCCCGGCGGACGCTGCGAACGCTGTGAGGGCGCCGGTGTGCTCACCGTCCGGATGCACTTCCTCCCGGCCGTGGAGGTGCGCTGCCCGGCCTGCCGGGGCCGCCGCTTCCGGCCCGAGGTGCTGGCGGTGCGATACCAGGGGTACGACATCGCCGAGGTGCTGGCGGCGACGGTGGACGAGGCACTCGGGGTGTTCAGGAACGTGCCCAACGCGGTCGGCCGACTGCAGCGCATGGCGGACGTCGGCCTCGGCTACCTGCCGCTGGGACAGCCCGCGCCCACGCTGTCCGGGGGAGAGGCCCAGCGCCTCAAGCTGGCGAAGGAGCTGGGCCGTCGGGCCGCCGACCGGACGCTCTACGTCCTCGACGAGCCTACGACCGGCCTGCACGCGGCGGACTCCGCGCGGCTGCTGGACGTGCTCCAGCGGCTGGTGGACGCGGGGCACTCCGTCCTCACCATCGAGCACAACGTCGATGTCATGCGGGCGTCGGACTGGCTGATCGACCTCGGGCCGGTCGGCGGGGCCGGCGGGGGAGAGGTTGTGGCCGAGGGGATCCCACGGGAGGTGGCGGCCGCGCGGGCGTCCCGGACCGGCGGGTTTCTGGCTCGGTGACCTGCGCCGCGCGCTGGGGATCGCCCGTTTCCTCGGCGGCGTCGTGCCCCGTCAGCCCTGCCTCTCCAGCACCGCGTAGTCGGCGAAGCTGCGGCGGTAGCGCAGGTGCCTCGTTTCCTGGGTGTGCCTGCGCTGCCACTCCTCGACCTCGCCGGGCGCCTGACAGCGACCCGAACTCGCCCCGCAGTCCTCCTCCTCGCCGGAGACGCAGTAGGCCTCGTACTCGGGCAGGGCCGACGCGTCCTGCACGATCGTGTACGGCACGTACCGGAAGATCCGGCGGCCGGCCGACTCCCCGCCGTGCTCCGCCCGTTGATGCTGGCGCAGCAGCACGTTCGCGTCCGTCACCGCGCTGCCGTCGAACGCCGCGCGTGCGCGGTCCCGCCGGAGCGCCAGCTCCTCACAGCCCGCGCACCCGGGCACCGGGGAGGGCGACCGGGTCACATCGGCCGACAGGCCCTCCCTGGAACGCTCGTTGAGCGCGCGTACGCCCGCGCTGAGCCGCTCGTCCAGGGTCGCCTTCCGGATCCTCGCCGGGTCCGCCTGCCATTCCCGTCCGCCGCCGACCGGGCGCAGCATCACGTACGGGCCGATCCTGTCCTGGTACTCGCCGACCTTGCGCGATTGCGGGTCGTAGACGAGCGTTCCCGGTTCCATTTCGCGTACCTCCGTCACTCTGGGTGTATTGAGCGTTGCGCACGGGAACAGTCCGGTTCAATGCTTGGCGTGTGACACCGGTGCACTGTCACGGAGGGGGAAAGCCGTGAGCCGACGGAACGGCGGGGCGGAGTCGGGGGCGAGTACGGCCGCCGTGTTCGGGGAGGTGCTCCGGCATTTCCGCGAGGCGGCGCTGCTCACGCAGGAGGCGTTGGCGAGGCAGATCCCCTGCGACCGTTCGCATGTCGCGCGGGTGGAGGCGGGCACGAGGGTTCCGCAGGACACGTTCGCCAAGGCCTGTGACGAACTGCTGCGAACGGGTGGGGTATTACTCCGGCTGTGGGCCCGGATCGACTGGTATCCGCAGGTGGAGCATCCGGATTGGTTCGCGCGCAGGGCGCGTATGGATGCGGAGGCCGTTGCCATCCGCGCCTACCAAACCCAGGTGATGCCAGGGTTGTTGCAGACGCGTGACTACGCCGCCGCGCTGTTCGGCCGCCGTCTCACCGACGCCCAGGACGTGGCGGAGAGGGTCCGGGCGAGAATGAGCCGCCAGCAGCGGTTCCTCGTGGAGGGTGGCCCGTTCTACCTCGTGGTGCTCGACGAAAGCTGCCTGCGGAACATGGTCGGTAGCCCGGAGGTCATGCGGGGCCAGTCCGACCACCTGCTTGCCGTGGGCAGCCTGCCCAACATTCGCATCCAGATCGCTCCATCAAACCGCCCGGAGATCGACCGGCCCGATACGTCCCTGTCGTTGATCGAGCTTCCGGGTGCCGAGCGGTGGGTCTACTCGGAGTCGCTGGACCGTGGTCACTTCAGCGACGATCCGACCGTCTTCGCGCAGCACATGCGCACTTATGATTTGCTCAGGGCGGACGCCCTGTCAGCACCTCAGTCCGCCGATCTGATCAGCGACGTGAGGGAAGGGTACGAGGCCGATGACCAGCCACCAGCTCCGCGCGGCGACTTGGATCAAGAGCAGTCACAGCGGCGCCAACGGCGGGGACTGCATAGAAATAGCCCCCGGTTTCCCCGGCACCGTCCCCGTCCGCGACAGCAAGAACCCTGACGGACCGGTCATGGTCGTCGGCCGGTCCGCCTGGTCCGCGTTCGTCGGGTCCGTGCGCTGACCTACTGCCCGCTCACCATCTGCAGGATCCGGTTGGCGGCCTCCGCGACCGGTTGCCCCACCGCCCCGACGGCCGCGGCGATCGCGGCGACGGCCAGCAGCGCCCGGTGCCGCTCCTGCGCGGGCGCGGCGTCCGCGGTCAGTACCGGCAGCGACTCGTCGATGAGCTGTGCGCTCGGCTGCGGCAGCTGGTCGCGCAACTCCCGGACCTCGCGGATCAGTTCGGCGAGGGCCAGGCGCAGGGCGGGGTCCGTGTCGCCCATGGTGCCGTTCTTCACGATGCCCGTGTTGCCGCTGCCGCCGTGCATGCTGACGTTGTCGCCGTAGTAGTAGTTGTTGCCGCTCATGCCGCGATCCCCACGTTTCCGCTGCCCCCGTACATGTTCACGTTGTCGCCGAAGTGGTAGTTGGTGGGCGAGTTGATGGTGAGTTGCTCCACCGTCACCTGGAACTCGGTGTCGGGGTTCTCCAGCGCGCCCGAGACATAGCCCACGAGCCGGTCCAGGTGCTGCGGGTCGGGGCTGGTCACCATCGCGGTGGACGGACCGGCCGTCTCGATGGCGAGGACGTAGTGGGACGGCGCCGTGACCACGGAGAGCATCTCGACGAAGAAGTAGATCAGCGCCGCGCCGGAGCAGAGCCACACGAAGATGATCAGCCCGCCGCCGCTGGACTGCTCACTCTCGTACGGGCCGCTGGAGCTGCTCGCGAGGGAGATCAGACCGCCGATGATCGACAGGCCGATGGCCACGGCCAGGATGATCCCGGCGCGTTTCAGGAAGCGGAAGACCGCCTCCTTGCGCTTCGGACGGAGGGTGAACGTGTACACCCGCGCGATGTTCCGCAGCGGGTAGGCCGCGGTGCCGACCCATAACAGCCGCTTGTGGACGCGCAGTTCGATGTCCGTCATGGCGCGCGGTGGAGTGGCGGGCGGGGGTGGGACGTCCCACTGCCCCGGTGGCTGCCCTGTTTCCATGAAGGCCCCCTGAGAGCTGGTGAAGGCACAGTGAGAGCGGTCACTGTGGGAACACCATTGACGACCATGCGTTTCCCAGGGGCAAGTCTTTTCACGGAAGCCCCGCACACCGGGACCGTCCGCGCCCCTCAGGACTCGTCGCGCCTCGGGTCGTCGTCCTTGTTCTTGTCCTCGTCGAGGGACTTCAGGAAGTCCGGATTGTCGTCGGGTGCCACCCACTGCCGGGAGCGGCCGCCGCGGGCCCCGGACCAGCCGTCGGCGGCGGGGCTGCGCTTCTTGCCGGCGATGAGCCAGGAGATCGAGCCGACGAGCGGAAACAGCAGGACGAGGATCGCCCACAGCGGCTTGGGCATGTGGCGGATCTCGTCGTCCTTCGTGCTGATGCAGTCGATGAACGCGTACACGCTGAGTGCCAGCGGCACGAGGAACATCAGTACCCGGAGCATGCGGCCTCTCAGCGAAAGCGGTGGGTGGTTCCAGGTCAGGGTAGCGGCTCGGGGATACTGGACCCCATGGCTTACGACGATCTTCGCTCCCTGCTCAGGGCGCTGGAGCGCGAGGGCGACCTCAAGCGCATCAAGGCCGAGGTGGACCCGTATCTGGAGATCGGGGAGATCGTCGACCGGGTGCAGAAGTCCGGCGGCCCCGCCCTGCTCTTCGAGAACGTGCGCGGGTCGGGCATGCCGCTCGCGATGAACGTGTTCGGTACGGACCGGCGGCTGCTGAAGGCCCTGGGCCTGAAGTCGTACGCCGAGATCTCCGAGCGGATCGGCGGGCTGCTGAAGCCCGAGCTGCCGCACGGCTTCGTCGGCGTCCGGGAGGCCTTCGGCAAGCTCGGCTCGATGACGCACGTGCCGCCGAAGAAGGTGAAGGACGGCCCCGTGCAGGAAGTCGTCCTGACCGGGGACGACGTCGACCTCGACCAGCTGCCCGCCCTCTTCACCTGGCCGAAGGACGGCGGGTCGTTCTTCAACCTGGGGCTGACCCACACCAAGGACCCCGAGAGCGGCGTCCGCAACCTCGGGCTGTACCGGCTCCAGCGCCACGACAAGCGCACCATCGGCATGCACTGGCAGATCCACAAGGACAGCCGGAACCACTACCAGGTGGCCGCGCGCAGGGGCGAGCGGCTGCCCGTCGCCATCGCCTTCGGGTGCCCGCCCGCCGTGACGTACGCGTCCACGGCCCCGCTGCCGGGGGACATCGACGAGTACCTGTTCGCGGGGTTCCTCGCGGGCAAGCGGATCGAGATGGTCGACTGCAAGACCGTGCCGCTCCAGGTGCCGGCGCAGGCCGAGGTCGTGATCGAGGGCTGGCTGGAGCCGGGCGAGATGCTGCCCGAGGGGCCGTTCGGCGACCACACCGGCTTCTACACGCCGCAGGAACCCTTCCCCGCGCTGACGATCGACTGCGTCACGATGCGGAAGCGGCCGCTGCTCCAGTCGATCGTCGTGGGCAGGCCTCCGACGGAGGACGGGCCGCTGGGCCGCGCGACGGAACGCTTCTTCCTGCCGCTGCTGAAGATCATCGTGCCGGACATCGTGGACTACCACCTGCCGGAGGCGGGCGGCTTCCACAACTGCGCGATCGTCTCGATCGACAAGAAGTACCCGAAGCACGCGCAGAAGGTCATGCACGCGATCTGGGGCGCGCACATGATGTCGCTGACCAAGCTGATCGTGGTCGTCGACTCCGACTGCGACGTGCACGATCTGCACGAGGTCGCCTGGCGGGCGCTGGGCAACACGGACTACGCCCGCGACCTGTCGATCGTCGAGGGCCCCGTCGACCATCTCGACCATGCCTCCTACCAGCAGTTCTGGGGCGGCAAGGCCGGCATCGACGCGACGAAGAAGTGGCCCGAGGAGGGCTACACCCGCGACGGCGGCTGGCCCGACATGGTGGAGTCCGACCCGGAGACGGCGGCGAAGGTGGACCGTCGCTGGAAGGAGTACGGCCTTTGACTGCTTCCCGCTCTTCAGAGGGGGGAATTCCTGGCTCAGGCTGCCACCTGGAGCGGCGCCCCAGGAGGTCCTACGCCCTCAACACCAGCCGGGTTCGGACCAGCCCGTACGAGCATCACGCGGGCGGAGTTCTTGTCCCTGGGAGAGACGGCTCCGCACGCGGTGCGGGTGCAGGTGCGTTCCGACAGAGGAAGTGCGTGCTTGGTTCTCGCTCCGCACGATGCGCAGTCCTTGGCGGTGTGCGCGGGATGCACCAGGCGGACGTCACGCCCGTGCTTGCGGCCCATTTCGATCAGGGCCTTCTTGGTGGCCCCGATGGCGGCGTCAGCTGCCTTGCGGGCCATGCTCGTCCTCGCGAGGAACTTCGGGCGGAAGTCCTCGACAGCGATCGCGTCGTGATCGGTGACCACGCGCTTGGCCCACTTGCGAGCCGTGTCCTGCCGTTGTCGGGCTTGAATCCTCCCCGGTCTGCCGACCGGGGCATCCTCGGAGGTTCCCAGTGAGTTCCGCTTCCGCCGCGATCCCGCAGCCGGGACGCACCAAGGCGTTCCTGCGGCTGGTGATGATCGAGCACTCGGTCTTCGCGCTGCCCTTCGCCTACATCGCCGCGCTCACGGCGATGTTCCAGTGGGACAAGAACATCCACTGGGGCAAGCTGCTGCTGGTCACCGTCTGCATGGTGGGCCTGCGGACGTTCGCCATGGCGGTCAACCGGATCATCGACCGGGAGATCGACGCGCGGAACCCGCGCACGGCGCAGCGCGAACTGGTGACGGGCGCGATGTCGGTGAAGCACGCGTGGACGGGTGCGCTGATCGCCCTGGCCGTGTTCCTCGGCGCGGCGGCCCTGCTCAACCCGCTGTGCCTGGCGCTGGCCCCCATCGCGGTGATCCCGATGGTGGTCTACCCCTACGGCAAGCGGTTCACGAACTTCCCGCAGGCCATCCTCGGCCTGGCCCAGGCCATGGGCCCGATCGGCGGCTGGCTGGCGATCACGGGGGAGTGGTCCTGGGACGCGGTGATCCTCGGCCTCGCCGTGGGCATCTGGATCGGCGGCTTCGACCTGATCTACGCCTGCCAGGACGTGGAGACCGACCGCGAGATCGGCGTCATGTCCGTCCCCGCCCGCTTCGGCATCCCGGCGGCGATCTGGGGCGCGCGGGTCTGCCACGCCCTGACGACGGCCCTGTTCGTCTGGTACGCCCTGGCCACCGGCGCCGGCGCCTTCTTCTGGCTGGGCCTGCTGATCGTCGCCGCCGCGTTCCTCTACGAACACTCGATCGTCCGCCCCCACGACCTGTCCCGCGTGAACCGCGCCTTCTTCAGCGTCAACGGCTTCATCGGCATCGCCCTGTTCGTGTGCGCGCTGCTGGACCTGCTGGTGCGCGGCCTCACCGTGTGAGCGTGGCCGGGGCCGCCGGGCCGCGGCGGAACACGAACGCCGCCGCCACCCCGGCCAGCAGGCCCAGCAGATGGCCCTGCCAGCTGACGCCCGTCTGGGTCGGGGCCAGGCCCGCCAGGATCGAGCCGCCCCAGACCGTGGCGATCAGGACGCCCGCCAGGACGCCCCAGGGGCGGCGCTCGACGAAGCCGGTGACCAGGAGGAACCCGAACAGGCCGAAGATCACGCCGGAGGCGCCCGCGGTGTTGGTGTGGGCCGGGGCGATCAGCCAGACGCCCAGGCCGTCCACGACGATGATCAGCGCGCAGACGAGCAGGAACCGGCGCAGTCCGGCGAGCGCGGCGAGAAAGCCGAGGACCAGCAGCGGCACGGTGTTCGCCGCCAGATGGGCGAAGCCGAAGTGGATGAAGGACGAGGGGACGACATCGACCAGCTCGGAAGGGTCGCGCGGGGTGACACCGAAGCCGTCCAGCGCATGGCCCGTGGCCACGTCCACCACTTCCAGCAGCCACAGCAGCGCCACCCAGGCCAGCATCAGCTTGCCCGCGGCCAGCGCGCGGTCGCCCTGTGACCACCCGGCTTGCGGATCCGACATGGCGACCCCCAGCGCTCGCTCGTCTCCTCCATGTAACGGCCCGCACCCCTTGGCCGGTTCCCACCCTGTGACGCCGGATAGGCTCGGTGTTGTGAACCCAGTCAAGCCAGGCGAGATGCCGCGTACGCCTTGGATCGTAGGGGTGTCCGGGGCCTCCGGCACCCCGTATGCCGCTGCCGTGCTGAGGGCGCTTCTCGACGTCGGCGAGAGCGTCGATCTCGTGGTGTCCCGGGCCTCCCGGCTCACCCTGCTGGACGAGACCGGGATCTCCTTCCGGGACGCCCACTGGCAGGCCGACCTGCGGGAATGGCTGTCCCGGGGCGCCGACGGCAAGCCGGACACCTTCTCCGTCGACATCGACGCCGTACGGCACTGGAGCGCCGGCGACCTGGCCGCCGGGCCGTCCTCGGGGTCGTACCGCACCAAGGGCATGCTCATCGTGCCCGCCTCGACGGCGAGCGTGGCGGGGGTCGCGCTCGGTCTGTCGAAGGACCTGCTGCAACGGGCGGCGAGCGTGACCCTCAAAGAGGACCGCAAGCTGATCGTGGCCGTACGCGAGACCCCGCTGAACGGCCAGACCCTGCGGCACCTGGTCACCCTCGACGACGCGGGCGCGACGGTCGTGCCCGCCTCACCCGCCTTCTACGCGGGCGCGACGCACATCCAGGACCTGGTGGACTTCGTCGCCGGACGCGTACTCGACGCGGCGGGCGTGCCGCACGGGCTCTACCGCCGTTGGCAAGGTGAACTCGGCGGCGGTGCACACCGCGACGGCTGAGCAGCACCCGAACCCCATCGGACTCAACCACAACTTCAGCGGAAGGCTTCGATCGCAATGGACGCGGTGGACAGGCAGCTCATCCAGGCCCTGAGGGAGAACGGCCGGGCCTCCTACGCGGAGCTGGGACGCCTCGTCGGACTGTCGGGACCCAGTGTCACCGACCGCATCAACCGGCTGGAGGCGGCCGGAGTCATCACCGGCTACCGGGCCACCGTCGACGCCGCCTCGCTCGGCCTCGGCGTCACCGCCCTGGTCGGCATCTCGCTCTCCGACGCCACCGACCACGAGGACGTGGCGCAGCGGCTGAAGGACCTCTCGGAGATCGAGGACTGCTGGTTCATCGCGGGCGAGGACTCGTACATGCTCAAGGTGCGGGCGGCCGACGTGGACGGCCTGGAGAAGATGATCCGGCGGCTCAGCGGCACGAAGGGGGTCTCCCGGACGCGTACGACGATCGTGCTCTCCACGAAGTGGGAGAACCGGGTCGGGCAGCTGCCGGAAGAGGAGTAGTCGTACGGTTGGGGACGTCGTCGAGGAAAGGTGTGGGCATGGATCTCGGGCTCAAGCGCGAGCTGGAGGAGAAGGTCGGGGCGGGTGTCCGTCTGACCCGTGAGGACGGCATCGCGCTGTACGAGTCGGACGACCTGGCCTGGCTCGGCGGCCTGGCGCACGAGGTGCGCACCCGCAAGAACGGCGACGTCGTGCACTTCAACGTCAACCGTCATCTCAACATGACGAACGTGTGCACGGCCTCCTGCGCGTACTGCTCCTTCCAGCGCAAGCCGGGGGAGAAGGACGCGTACACGATGCGCATCGAGGAGGCCGTCAAGCTCGCGAAGGCGATGGAGTCGGAGCACCTCACCGAACTGCACATCGTCAACGGGCTGCACCCCAACCTGCCGTGGCGGTACTACCCGCGGTCGCTGCGGGAGCTGAAGGCGGCGCTGCCGGACGTCTCGCTGAAGGCGTTCACGGCCACGGAGATCCACCACTTCGAGACGATCTCGGGGATGAGCGCGTCGGAGATCCTCGACGAGCTCATCGACGCGGGTCTCGAGTCCCTCACCGGTGGCGGCGCCGAGATCTTCGACTGGGAGGTCCGGCAGCACATCGTGGACCACCGGACCCACTGGGAGGACTGGTCCCGGATCCACCGGCTCGCCCACGAGAAGGGTCTGAAGACCCCGGCCACCATGCTCTACGGCCACATCGAGGAGCCGCGGCACCGGGTGGACCACGTGCTGCGGCTGCGTGAGCTGCAGGACGAGACCGGGGGCTTCCAGGTCTTCATCCCGCTGCGCTACCAGCACGACTTCGTCGACATGAAGGACGGCAAGGTCCGCAACCGGCTTCAGGCGCGGACGCAGATGGCGACGGGGGCGGAGGCGCTGAAGACCTTCGCGGTGTCGCGGCTGCTGTTCGACAACGTGCCGCATGTGAAGGTGTTCTGGGTCATGCACGGGGTGCAGACGGCGCAGCTCGCGTTGCAGCACGGTGCGGATGACATGGACGGGTCCGTCGTCGAGTACAAGATCACTCATGACGCGGACAACTATGGGACGCCGAACAAGCTGACGCGTGAGGATCTGCTGGATCTGATCCGTGATGCCGGGTTCCGGCCCGTGGAGCGGAACACGCGGTACGAGATCATTCGGGAGTATGACGGGCCCGACCCTGAGCGTCGCGAATCGCCGCAGCCTATGCGGGTGTGATTGCGGCTTTCGGTGCGTGGGGGCTGGTCGCGCAGTTCCCGCGCGCCTGAGCCGGGTACCCGGAGGGCATGGTCAGGACCTCGGCGCCTGAGGACGCCTACACCGCTGAGCCCTTCTTGCCCGAGCGGGGTGGTATTCCCGCTCTGCGGAAGGCTGCCGCCGAGTGCCGGGGGTGTCCGCTGCACCGGGACGCCACCCAGACCGTGTTCGGGGCGGGGAGCAAGGACGCCCGGGTCATGCTCGTGGGGGAGCAGCCCGGGGATCGGGAGGACCGGCAGGGGAAGCCGTTCGTCGGGCCTGCCGGGAAGCTGCTGGACCGGGCGCTGGCGGAAGCCGGCATCGATCCGTCCGAGGCCTATGTCACCAATGCCGTGAAGCACTTCAAGTTCACGCAGGCCGAGCCGCGAAAGCGGCGGATCCACAAGGCGCCGACCCTGCGGGAGATGACCGCGTGCGGGCCCTGGCTGGCCGCGGAGCTCGCCGTCGTGGAGCCGGAGCTGATCGTCGTCCTGGGGGCCACCGCCGGGAAGGCGCTGCTCGGGTCCTCGTTCCGGGTCACGCAGGTGCGCGGGACGGTTCTGGAGGAGGAGATCCACGGGCGGCCCGAGCGGCTGGTGCCGACCGTGCATCCGTCGTCCGTGCTGCGGTCCGACGACCGGGAGGCCGCGTACCGGGGGCTGGTGTCGGACCTGAAAGTGGCGGCGGACGCGCTGTCGTAATAGCTAGAATCCGTGCATGCCCCTTACCTTCACGCTCGGTCCCGCCGTCACCCCCGAGCTGCGTGACGGCCTGCTCGATCTGTGGACCGATGTCTCCAACGCCGGCGGAGCCGTCGGGTACGTGCCGCCGGTGACGCGGGAGGAGATCCGCCCCGCGCTGGTGCAGCACTTCGCGTCGATGGCCGAGGGGCGGGTCAGACTGCTCGTCGGGCACGATGAGGAGGGGCGGGTCGCGGCGACCGCGTTCCTGACCTACAACACGCACCACCTGATGACGCACTGGCTGTGGTTGTACACGGTGATGGTGCACCCGCGGCACCAGGGGAAGGGCTACGGCCGGGACCTGCTCGGTGCCGCCGCGGACGCAGTCCGGCGCATGGACGGCATCGAGGCGATCCGGCTGACCTGCCGGGGCGGACTCGGTCTCGAGCGGTTCTACGCCTCCTGCGGCTACAAGGAGGTCGGGCGCATCCCCGGGGCGATCCGGGTGGCGCCGGGGGACGACCGGGACGACGTCATCATGCTGCTGCCCCTGGCCTGACCCCCCTGCAAGATCGGCCGCTCGGCGTGTTTCACTGGACGGTGCCCCTTTGGGTGCGTTCCGACCGTTCGAACCGGAAGAGTGGATTGAGATGCTCCGCTACACGCTGATGCGCCTCGGAGTCTTCGTGGGCTGCCTCGTGGTCGTCTGGGGCGCCGTCTACTCCGGCATCGCCCCGCGCGGTCTCGGCAACAGCAACGGACTGTGGGTCGTGCTGCTCGCCCTGCTGATCTCCGCGCCGATCAGCTTCGTCGCGCTGCGCAAGGAGCGGGACCGGGCGTCGGTCCAGGTCGCGCAGCGCGTCGACCGGATGAAGGCCAACCTGGACGCCAACCGCAACCAGGAGGACGTCGCCGACGACGCCGCCCGGGCCCAGGGGCAGACCTCGTAAGGTCCCCGTACGCGCCTCGCAGCGCCCCGTTTCCGCACATCCACGGAAACGGGGCGCTTTGCGTTGTATGGGTGTGTGTGCGTCGTCACCTGTCAAAGCCAGGCTTTGGGGTCCCCAAAGCTCAGGTGTTAAGGTCGTTGTATGAAGTCAGCAGTCGCGCCCCACTCACCCCTGAGCGCTCCGCTCGTGGCGCGGCTGCACGTGGATCTCTGTCGGTGCGCGTCCGCTTTCTGTCGTCCCTGACGTAACGCAACCCCCCCGTCGTCTCCCACGTCAGCTCCCCCCTCGCGTCCCCCAACGGAGTCAGTCCGTGTCCTCACACACGAAGTCCTTCAAGGTGCCCTTCTGGGCCCAGATACTCGCCGGTCTCGTCCTGGGTGTGCTGCTCGGCTGGCTCGCCCGCAACCAGGACGTGTCCTGGCTGGTCACGACACTGGAGAAGATCGGCGACACCTTCATCGGGCTGCTGAAGCTCGCCGTCGCCCCCCTCGTCTTCTTCGCGATCCTGGTCTCGATCACCAACCTGCGGAAGGTCAACAACGCGGCCCGGCTGGCCTCGCGCACCCTCCTCTGGTTCATGATCACGTCGCTGATCGCGGTCAGCATCGGCCTGGTCATCGGCCTGCTGACCAACCCCGGCGCCGGTACCGGCCTCACGCCCAAGGACGGCGCGAAGCCCGAGAGCACCGGCTCCTGGATCGACTTCCTGACCGGCATCATCCCGACCGACGTCATCACGCCGTTCACCGAGCTGAACGTGCTGCAGATCGTCTTCATGGCCGCCGTCGCCGGTATCGCCGCCCTCCAGCTCGGTGAGAAGGCCCAGCCGATCCTCACCCTGAGCGAATCCGTCCTCAGCCTGCTCCAGAAGGCGCTGTGGTGGGTCATCCGGCTCGCCCCGATCGGCACCGTCGGCCTCATCGGCTACGCCATCGCCACCTACGGCTGGGACCTGATCGGCAAGTACGCGACGTTCACCGCCGACATCTACGTCGGCTGCCTCATCGTGCTGTTCGGCGTCTACCCGACGCTGCTCGCGACCGTCGCCAAGGTCAACCCGATCCAGTTCTTCAAGGGCGCCTGGCCCGCGATCCAGCTGGCCTTCGTCTCCCGTTCCTCGGTCGGCACCATGCCGCTGACGCAGAAGGTCACCGAGCGGCTCGGCGTGCCGAAGGAATACGCCTCCTTCGCGGTGCCGTTCGGCGCGACGACCAAGATGGACGGCTGCGCCGCGATCTACCCGGCCATCGCCGCGATCTTCGTCGCCCAGATCTTCGACATCCAGCTGGGCATCGGCGACTACCTGCTGATCGCGTTCGTCTCGGTGGTCGGCTCCGCCGCCACGGCCGGCCTGACCGGCGCGACGGTCATGCTGACCCTGACCCTGTCCACCCTCGGCCTGCCGATGGAGGGCGTGGGCCTGCTCCTCGCGATCGACCCGATCCTGGACATGATCCGCACCGCGACCAACGTCGCCGGGCAGGCGCTGATCCCGGTCCTGGTCTCCGCCCGCGAGAACCTGCTCGACCGTGACGCCTACGCCACGGCCGACGGCTCCTCCCTGGACGACCCGTTCGGCGAGGAGCCGCGCGACAAGACCGAGCCGGTCCCCGCGGCCGCCTGACGGGCGAGCGGTCCCGGTCAACGACGGGCCCCCTCGGCGGTCCTTCCCCGGTTTCCCGGGTGAGGGCCGCTCAGGGGGCCCGTACGCTAAGCGGTATGGGTGCCGTGAGGACGAAGCGCATGCCGCGCGCGGTCCGTGAGCAACAGATGCTGGACGCCGCCGTGCAGATCTTCGGCCAACGGGGCTACATGGCCGCGTCGATGGACGAGATAGCCGAACTCGCCGGTGTGTCCAAGCCGTTGGTCTACCTGTACCTCAACTCGAAGGAAGACCTCTTCACCGCCTGCATCCGCCGGGAGGCGGGGGCCCTCGTCGAGGCGGTACGGGCCGGGGTCCGCCGCGACCTGCCCGCCGACCGGCAACTGTGGGAGGGCCTCGGCGCCTTCTTCACGCACACCGGCGAGCACCCGGACGCCTGGTCGGTCCTGCACCTCCAGGCGCGTACGCACGGCGAGCCGTTCGCCGCCGAGGTCACCGCGATGCGCGAGGAGATCGTCGCCTTCGTGACGCAGCTGATCCTCGCCGGCGCCCGCGAGGCCCACCGCGACCCGGACCTGCCCGAGCGCGAGGTCGCCGGACTCGCCGAGGCCCTGGTCGGCGCCGCCGAGTCGCTCGCCGCCTGGGCCAACGCCACCCCGGGCGTCACCGGCCGCCAGGCCGCGGCCACGCTGATGAACTTCGCCTGGGCCGGGCTCGGCGACCTCATGGCGGGGCGGCCCTGGGCACCCCCGGAGGAGCAGCCGGGCCCTCACACCGGGTAGACGTCACCGGTCACATGGATCCGGTCCTCCCCGCCGCGCAGCTCGAACCGGCCGTCTTGTTCCGCGTACGCCACCGTCCCGGGCAGCAGGACCGGTGCCCGGAACTCCACGCTCAGATGGCAGGCCTCCGGGACGCCGTGCGCGGCGAGGCAGCGGGCCACGGTCCACATGCCGTGGGCGATGGCCCGGGGGAAGCCGAACAGCCGGGCCGTGAGCGGGTGCAGATGGATCGGGTTGCGGTCCCCCGAGGCGGCCCCGTAGCGGCGTCCGACGTCCCCGGCCAGCCGCCAGCGCGCGACCTCGGGCAACGGCTTGCGCGCCGCCGCCTCCCGGAGAGCCGCGGCCGGCTGGTGTGTGCGGTGCCGGGCGAGGTAGGTGCTCCTGGACTCCCACACGACATCCCCGTCGCCGCGCACCTCGGTGACGACCGTGGCCTGCGTGCCGCGCCGGTGGGGGGCCAGCCCCTCGATGTGCACGGAGAGTTCGTACGTGCCGCTCGCCGGCATCCGTGCGTGCCGGGTGACGGTGATCGACGTGTGGACGAGGCCGAGCAGCGGCAGCGGGAAGCCCCGGCCGCTCATCAGCCGCATGGCCAGGGGGAATCCGAGCACGTGCGGATACGTCACCGGCAGCGCGTCCTCCCCGGTCGGGAAGCCGCAGACCCGCTCGTACGCCGCGAGCCGCGCGAGGTCGACGCGCAGGCCGGGCAGGACGAGCCGGGTGCGGGGGAACTCCGCGTCGGGGCCGGGGCGTTTGAAGGGGGACAGCAGGGCGCCGCGGGCGAGGAGCGGCGCGAGGGAGGGGAGCTCCGTGAGGACGAGAGCGGCGGCGGGGTCGGCCATCACGCCCCCAGCAGGCTCTGGCCGCAGACGCGGACGACCTGGCCGTTGACCGCGCCCGAGGCGGGGTGCGCCAGCCAGGCGGTGGTCTCGGCGACGTCGGCCGGCAGGCCGCCCTGCGCGAGGGAGTTCATCCGCCGGCCCGCCTCCCGGATGAACAGCGGGACGGCGGCCGTCATCTTCGTCTCGATGAAGCCGGGCGCGACCGCGTTGACCGTCACGCCGTGCTCGTCGAGCGCGCGCGGCGCGAGGGAGCGGACCAGGCCGACGACGCCCGCCTTGCTCGCCCCGTAGTTGGTCTGGCCGACGTTGCCGGCGAGCCCCGCGATCGAGGCGGTGGCGACGATCCGGCCGCCGCGCTTCAGCGTGCCGTCCTTCAGCAGGGCGTCCGTGGTGCGCAGCACGCTCGTCAGGTTCACTTCCAGGACGGAGATCCAGCGTTCGGCGGGCATGTTCACCAGCCGTCGGTCGCGGGTGATGCCCGCGTTGTGGATCAGCAGGTCCAGACCGTCGGGCAGGGCATCGGCGATCCGGGCGCCCGCGTCGGCGGATGTCATGTCGAGGAGCAGCGCGGTGCCGCCGAGCCGCTCGGCGACGCGCCGGGCGTCCTGCTCGGCCTGCGGCATGTCGAGCACGACGACCCGGGCACCGTCGCGCGCGAGGGTCTCGGCGACCGCCTCACCGATGCCCCGGGCGGCGCCGGTGACGAGGGCGGTGCGGCCGGACAGGGGGCGGTCCGGGTCGGCCGCGGTCGGCCCCTGGGCGGCTCCCACCTCGATCACCTGCCCGCTCACATACGCCGACTTGGGTGACAGCAGGAAGCGCAGGGTGGATTCCGCGGCGGCGGCGTCCGTGAGCCGGACCAGGTTCACCGTCCTGCCCCGGGCGATCTCCTTGCCGAGGGAGCGCGTGAAGCCCTC
>NZ_JBEXSH010000099.1:0-16423 GCF_040613555.1 Streptomyces sp. NPDC006265 | reverse complement strand
CGGGCCGGGACGCCCGCTCCTTACGGGCCGGGACGCCCGCTCCTTACGGGCCGGGGCGCCCACCGCCCTTGCCCGAAAACCCGTCGCTCCTCGCCCCGCCCCTTGTTACGGTCACGCCATGCAGCGAGTCCAGCCGTTCCCGTCCTCCACGACGACGCCGGAGAGAGTCCCGGCGCGCTGACAGCTGACCCAGATGTCCGAAGCCCCGGGGCGAGTGCCCCGGGGCTTCGTCGCGTGGTGCTCGCCTCCCAGACACGAGGAGCCACCATGCACGACCACCGCCGACTCGGCCGTGAACTGGACCTGTTCGACACCGATCCGCTGATGGGCGCCGGACTGCCGTACTGGCTGCCCGACGGCGCGGTCGTGCGGCACACCCTGGAGGAGTACATCCGCGACGCGGAACGGCGGGCCGGCTACCGGCACGTGTACTCGCCCGCTCTCGGCAAACGCGAGCTGTACGAGATCTCCGGCCACTGGGAGCACTACGGCGACGACATGTTCCCGCCGATGGACGTGGGCGCCGAGCAGGTCCTGCTGCGCCCCAGCCTCTGCCCCCACCACGCCCTGATCTACCGCTCCCGATCCCACAGCTACCGCGAACTGCCCTTGAGAATGGCCGAGTTGGGTGGCATGTACCGCTCGGAGCTGTCCGGTGTCCTCGGCGGCCTGACCCGGGTGCGGTCCATCACCCTCAACGACGCGCACATCTTCTGCACCCTGGAGCAGGCCGTCCAGGAGGCACGGTCCGCGCTGGAGCTGATCGGCCGCGCCTACGCGGACCTGGGCATCCGCGCGGCCCGGTACCGGCTGTCCCTGCCCGGCGAGGGCGGCAAGTACGTGGCCGACCCGGAGCTGTGGCGGCGCGCCACCGCCCTGCTCCGGGAGGTCCTGGACGGCTCCGGCGTCCCGTACGAGGCGGCCGAGGGCGAGGCGGCCTTCTACGGTCCCAAGATCGACGTGCAGATCACCGACCCGGCCGGCCGGGAGGCCACCCTCTCCACCGTGCAGATCGACTTCCACCAGCCCGAGCGCTTCGACCTGCACTACATCGGCCCCGACGGCGCGAAGCACCGCCCGGTCATGGTGCACCGCAGCATCATCGGCAGCGTGGAGCGTGCGGTCGCCCACCTCCTCGAGGAGCACGGCGGCGCGTTCCCGCCGTGGCTGGCGCCGGTGCAGCTGATGGTCCTGCCGGTGGGCGAGGAGCAGTCCGAGGCCGCCCACGCCCTGGCCGGGCGGGCCCGGGAGCTCGGGCTGCGCGCCGAGGTCGCCGGCCCTGAGCAGGGCACCCTCGCGGCCCGGATCCGCTCGGCCCGGCTGGTGCCGTACCAGGCGGTGATCGGCGGGCGGGAGGCCGCCGCCGGCCTCGTGGCCCCCCGCCTGCGCGACGGCAGCCGGCCGGACACCCTGACCGGGGACGAGCTGCTGCGTCGTATCGCCGACCGGGTGGCGGCCCGCGGCCCCGGTCTGTGGGACCCGTCGTAGGACGGGCCCCTCCCAGGTCGCGGCCGGTCTCAGAACGTCCAACGCGTTTGGCTGTAGACCCCGTTGTCCCGGCCGAAGCCGTACGCCGTGTCCGGGGCCACCGCGAACACCACCGCGTCGCCGCTGCGGAACGCGTCCCCGATGCCGTGGAAGGTGCCCTCGGGGGCGGTGATGTGCGGCCCGTACTTCGTCTCGTACGCCGTGATGACCTCTTCCAGGCGTGGCCGGTCGGCGACTGGCACGGCCCTGCCCTCGACCACGAGGTCGAGCCCGTCGGTGAGGGAGTTCGCCCCGGTGGTCAGTGCGCAGTGGGCGTCGTGCGCCAGGTTCTTCGCCTTCTGCTCGGTGCGGCCGGTGGAGAAGTACAGCACTTCGTCGTGCCAGGCGGCGATGCAGGGCGTGACGTGCAGCCGCCCGTCCGGCCGCACGGTGGACACCCAGAAGATCTCTGCGGCCTCCAGCCGCCCCTGCGCCTCGGCCCAGGCGGTGGCCGTGACCTCCGAGACGCCCGGGCGGGGGTTGAGCGCGGAGCTGTAGCGGGCGTCGAGCTCGGTCGTCGGTTGCTGTGCGGGCATGGCGGGGCTCCTTCCTCGTCTCCTGCCCCTAACGACCGCCCGGCGGGGCCGGAATCATCGCCGCGTCCGTTGGTGTGGCGGGCGGCGCCGGTCAGCGTGCCGTCCAGAGGCGGAGTTTGTCGGGATTGAGCACGGCCCAGACATGCTGGATCCGGTCGCCCGCGGTGTCGAACGCCAGCACCGACACGGTGACGCCGTCCTTGCGGGCCACCAGGCCGGGCCGACCGTTGACCGCGCACTCCAGCCGGTCCTGACGCGGGCCGGAGCCCGGAACGGGCCGGAGCCGGAACGGGCCGGAGCCGGAACGGGCCGGGGCCCAGGCCGTAAGGTCGCTGCTGCGGAGCATTCCCGCGCAGCCACTGGAAGGAGTCCCCGCCGTGACGGACGGTCAGCCCATCCCGGTGATCATCGACTGCGACACCGGTGTCGACGACGCCCTCGCCCTGCTGTTCGCCGTACGGCACCCGGCGCTCGACGTGCGGGCGATCACCTGCGTGGCCGGGAACACGGACGTCGACGGCGTGGTCCGCAACACCCTGACCGTGCTGGAGCAGGCCGGCGCTCCCCACATCCCCGTCGCCCGGGGCGCCGAGCGGCCGCTGATCGAGGCTCCCCGCTCGGCGCAGCACGTGCACGGGCCCGACGGCATGGGTGACCTGGGCCTGCCGGAGCCGTCCCGCGGGCCCGCCGACGTCGACGCGGTGACGCTGCTGCGGCGCGAGATCCTCGCGTCCACGCGTCCGGTCACCCTCATCCCCACGGCCCCCCTCACCAACGTCGCGCTGCTCCTGCGCACGCATCCGGAGGTGGTCCGCAACATCGAGCGGATCGTCTTCATGGGCGGTGCGGCGGCCGTCGGGAACGCCACGCCCGTCGCGGAGTTCAATGTCTGGCACGACCCGGAGGCGGCGGCGATCCTGCTCACCGCCGGTGTGCCGATCACGATGTACGGGCTGGACGTGTTCAGCCGGGTCGTGGTCCCCGCGGCGGATGTGCGGAGGCTGCGGGCGAGCGGCGAATCGGGGGCGCGGCTGGCCGGGGACCTGCTCGCGCACCGTCCGGCCCATCCGGACAGCCGTCCCGACGACCCCTCCGAGACGGCCGGCGGCCTCGGTGACGCGGGCGCGGTGTGCGCGGTCGTCGACCCCGAGGGCCTGACGACCCACCGCCTCCCGGTCGACGTCTCCCTCGCGGCCGGGCCCACGCGCGGCATGACGATCGTGGACCGCCGCCCCCGGCCCGGCGAGTCGGAACTCCACGAGGGCACGCGCGAACAGCCGCTGGTCGACGTGGCGTTGGACGTGGACGTGGAGCGCTACGTGAAGCTGTACCTGGCGACGGTCGAGATGTGATCCATCGATTCTCGATCGGTATCGATCGAGAATCGATAAGGGAATGGCTTTCTCCTCGCCGCGCTCGTCGCCGTGTGGACGCTGCTGACCCGGCACGGCATGGCCGCGGTGGTCCGACCGTGGGCGCATGAGAGCGCCCGGTGTGCTGTCGCCGCCGGACGACAGCGCACCGGGCGCTCTGCGGGTTCGGACGTCCCCGCTCGGGTGTCCCTACAGGGGTCGGGCGTTCTTACGCGTTGCGCTTGGCCGCGCGGCGACGGGTCGCGACGACGAGGGCCGCGCCACCCGCCAGCAGGGCCGCCGCGCCGAGCGCGATCGGACCGGTGCTGCCGTCGGCGCCGGTCTCGGCGAGGTCGCCGCCACCGCCGTTCGGCTTGGGCGCGACGGGCGTCGACTCGGAGGCGCTCGGGGTGGGCGTGTCCGTGTCGGAGGACGGCGGCGTCGAGGGTTCGGCCGGCTCGGACGGGGACGCCGGAGGCGTGGTCTCCTCGGCCGGCTCGGACGGGCTCGCGGGAGGCGTGGAGGCGGGCGGCTCCGTCTCGGCGGGCGGCGGGGTCGTGCAGTACTTCGTGCCGCCGTTCCAGGCCGCGATCAGCTTGTCCTTGATGACCGGGCGGTCCGGGCCCTTGGGCAGGTCACCGTGTTCGAAGCCGTCCTTCGCGTCGAGCTCGCCGTCGAACTTCACCGCGCCCCGGTAGAGGTCGATCTGCCCGAAGCAGCCCTTGTCCGGGATGGCGATGTCGAGCGACTCGGTGCCGCCCGGCTTGACCGTCACCGTGTCGAAGTCGACGAACACCTGCTCGCCGGAGGTCGCGAACGTCGCGCCGTGGGCGAGGTAGGAGGCGAGGGAGGCCGTGCAGGTGGCCGCGTCACCGGCGGTGCGGACCTTGATGTGCACCTTGCCGTCGTCGGTCGGCTTCAGGTTCTGGTCGTCGACCTTGACCGAGTCGTGGAAGGTGGTGCCGTCGAGCGAGAACTGGCAGCGATCGGTCCCGGTCTCCGTGCCCGCGCCCGTGCCGGGCTTGTAGCTGCCGCCGGACGACCAGCCGTCCCCGCCGGGCGCACCGTGCGCGAACGCGGTCGTGGCGGAGGCGGCACAGAGGGCGAGGGCCGCGGCGCCCGTCCCCAGCAGGCGGCGCGCGGTGACACGTCTCGCTATGGACATGCGTATCCCATTTCTTGGCGTGTGCAGAACCCGGGTGACGGCATGCGGGCAGCGCGCGGCTGCCGGGGCCGTACCGCGGAGTGAGCGGTCTGAGAAACACTGGGCTCATTGGTCACATGCGCCTCAGTGGCCCCCATGGTGGCGGCGCCGCAGCACACTGTCAACCTGCGGTGATGCAAAGGAAGTTGTGCCGCCATCACACTTTCGTCACAGCAGGAATGGACTGCTCCGATCGACCCGATGGTCCCTTTTTCCGGCATTCTGGACAGATCTAATGCTGTCGCCCGTATGCCCTGCGAAGGAGACCGCGTGACTGATCGCTCCACCCTCGACCTGTCCTCCCGTGACCCCGACTGGTGGCGCCAGGCCGTCGTCTACCAGATCTACCCCCGCAGCTTCGCCGACGCCGACGGCGACGGACTCGGTGATCTGCGCGGCATCACCCGCCGCCTCACCCACCTCGCCGCCCTGGGCGCCGACGCCCTGTGGCTGAGCCCCTTCTACCCGTCCGAACTCGCCGACGGCGGCTACGACGTCGCCGACCCCCGGGGCGTCGACCCGCGCCTGGGCACCCTCGACGACTTCGCCGCCCTGGTCGCCGAAGCCCACCGCCTCGGCCTGAAGGTCATCGTCGACATCGTGCCCAACCACTCCTCGCACCGGCACGCGTGGTTCCAGGAGGCCCTGTACGCCGGACCAGGCTCGGCGGCCCGCGACCGCTACGTCTTCCGCGACGGCCGCGGCGAGCACGGCGAACTCCCGCCCACCGACTGGCAGTCCGTCTTCGGCGGCAGCGCCTGGCAGCGGGTGCCCGACGGCCAGTGGTACCTCCATCTGTTCGCCCCCGAGCAGCCCGACCTGAACTGGGAACACCCCGAGGTGCGGACCGAGTTCGAGTCGATCCTGCGGTTCTGGTTCGGCCGGGGCGTCGACGGGTTCCGCATCGACGTCGCCCACGGCCTGGTCAAGCACCCGGAGCTGCCCGACCTGCCGCCCCACCGGGACCCGGACGACGGGCGGCCCCGGCAGCACGTCGACCATCCGCACTGGGACCGCGACGAGGTGCACGAGATCTACCGGTCCTGGCGCAAGGTCGCCGACGAGTTCCCCGGCGACCGCTCCTTCGTCGCCGAGGCGTGGGCGGACACCTCCGAACGGCTGGCGGCGTACGTCCGCCCGGACGGTCTGCACACCGCCTTCAACTTCGACTTCCTGATGTCCAGCTGGGACCCGAAGGACCTTCGGTCGGTCATCGACGGCTCGCTCGGCATACTCGGCGCGGTGGGGGCGCCGGCCACCTGGGTCCTGTCCAACCACGACGTCATGCGCCACCCCAGCCGCTACGGCCGCCGGGCGGCGAGGCGCTGGGTGGCCAACGAGAGCTACCGGCCCGACGGGCCCCTGGACTTCGCACTCGGCACCCGGCGGGCCCGGGCCGCCGCCCTGCTCATGCTGGCCCTGCCCGGCGGTGCCTACGTCTACCAGGGCGAGGAACTGGGCCTGCCCGAGGTCGAGGACCTGCCCGAGTCCGTTCTCCAGGACCCCACCTGGGAGCGCTCGGGCCACACCGAACGGGGGCGGGACGGCTGCCGTGTCCCGATCCCGTGGACCGGCGGGGGCGAGGCGTTCGGGTTCAGCCCCGAGGGCGCCACCGACGGGCCCTGGCTGCCGCAGCCCGACGGCTGGGGCGGCTTCAGCGTGGCGGCGCAGTCGGGCGACCCGGCCTCCATGCTGGAGCTGTACCGCGCGGCCCTGCGCATCCGCCGCGACCACCCCGCCCTCGGTGATGGCACGATGACCTGGCTGGACGCCCCCGAAGGCGTCCTGGCCTTCAGCCGCGACCCCGGCTTTTGCTGCGTGGTCAACCTCTCGGCCGAGCCGTACGATCTGCCCGCCCACGCCGCGCTCCTCCTGTCCAGCGGCCCCCTGGCCGACGGGCGGCTTGGACCGGACCAGGCGGTGTGGCTGGCGGTCTGACCGCGCACACCACCGCCCTGCACAACCCTGCACTGCACGCCTATGACCCTTCCGGGCGCCCGGTATGCGCCAGCACAGTCGTTCTGCTTCTGCGTCCAGCCCCGTACGAACGACTTCGAGGAAGGCCCGTATGAGAACCGAGCCGGACACGTCCCACCAGTCCCTCAGCGCGGCCGCCCTGCTGCAGGGCGCCCGCAGTGCCGTGGAGCAGAGCTACCCCTGCGACGACTCGCTGGCCAGGGCCGCGCTGCATCTCATCGAGTGCGCCACGGACGTCGTGGTGCGGCTGCCCGAGCGCGATCTGGCCTCCGCCCGTGACGTGCTGGGCGCGGCCCGGGCCGCGGTGGTGACGGCGACCGTGGCCGTGCGCGAGATCCACGACCGGGAACGCGGCGAGCAGGTCGCCGCCCCCGCCGGCCCCGGAAGGGTGGTCTGCGGACTCGACCGATAGGCGTTGCATTCAACGAAGTTGCCCCGTCGCCAAGGAGCGGTTTTCAGCCGCCGGCGACGGGGCTCTTCGCGTATGCCGGAAGGTACCTGCAGGGGATTCCCACCTACGCACTGCACAAGTGTGACCTTATTGCGGAGCAGCCGCGGCCGAAGAATGGACATTGCGAGCGGGGGAGCCGCTCAAAACACCGGACGAGAAAGAGGAACGAAATGCTCCGCACGATCTCCCTTCACCTGGCCGCCACCCGCGCCCGTGGTCTGCGCACCCTGACCGCCGTCGCCGCCGCCGGCTTCCTCGCCGCCGCCGCCGTCCCCGCGGTCGCCGGCCCGGCCGGTGCCCCCGCCGCCACGACGGTCGTCGCGGGCGAAACGCCCGACGACCACGGCTGGGACTGACCCGCACGTCCTCAGCCCATCGACAGCAAGCCAGGTCAACGGAGGGAAACGCAATGACGATCAGCCCGGCGATCGAGAACGCCCCCGACGAGAGCACGGTCTTCACCCCCGAGATCGAACTGCGCAGCGAGATCACCGTCGAGCTCGTCGATCACACCGCGTCCGACCTCGGCGTCGTCCGTGCGGCACGCGTGTCCACGGCCGGCGAGGAGGCGCACCGCGAGGAACGCGGCGACGATTACATAGGCGGCCTCATCCGATATCTCATGCGCAGCCGCCACGGCAGCCCTTTCGAGCACAACTCCATGACTTTCCTGGTGCACGCGCCGATTTTCACGATCCGGCACATGATGCGGCACCGAATGTGGTCCTTCAACGAGGAAAGTGCACGGTACAAGGACCTGAAGAGCGTGTTTTACGTACCCGACCGCGAGCGTGCCCTCAAGCAGATCGGCAAGCCGGGCCACTACCAGTACGTGCCGGGCGACGAGCAGGACTACGACCTGGTGAGCACGGCCACGAGTGAGGCCTACCGCGCCGCCTTCCGCGAGTACCAGCGGATGCTCGACGCCGGCATCGCCCGCGAACTGGCCCGCGTGGTCCTGCCGGTGGCGACGTACTCCACCGTCTACGCGACCTGCAACGCCCGTTCCCTGATGCACTTCCTGGGCCTGCGCACCAACCGTGCCGACGCCGCCTACGTCTCGCACCCGCAGCGCGAGATCGAGGTCGTGGCCGAGCAGATGGAGGAGCAGTTCGCCCGTCTGATGCCGCTGACGCACGAGGCGTTCGAGAAGTTCGGCCGGGTCAGCCCCTGACCCGGAGGAGGTCCCTGCCATGCGTATCACCGTCTACGCGGGATCGGCCCTGGGCAACCGGCCGGTCTACCGGGAAGCGGCGGCCGTGTTCGCCAAGGAGATGGTCGCCGCGGGCCACGAGATCGTCTACGGCGGCGGAGCGGCCGGCCTGATGGGTGTGGTCGCCGACTCCGCGCTGGCGGCCGGCGGCCGGGTCACCGGCGTCATGCCGACCCATCTCGTCGACGCCGAGGTCGCCCACCGGGGCCTGACCGAACTGCACGTCGTCGACACCATGCACCAGCGCAAGCAGCTCATGGCCGACCTCGCGGACGCGTTCGTCGCGCTGCCGGGCGGGGTGGGCACCGCCGAGGAGATCCTCGAGGTGTGGGCCTGGCTGGTGCTCGGCACCCATCAGAAGCCCGTCACGCTGCTGAACGTCGAGGGCTACTGGGACCGGCTGCTGCGCATGACCTGCCGCATGTCCCTCAGCGGCTTCCTGCGCGAGGAGGAGCTCGGCACCCTCGCCCCCGTCGCGGACGCCGCCGAGTTCCTCCGCCTCGTGCGGGACTGGGAGCCCCCGCCGCCGCGCTGGGGCTGACCGAAACACCCTCGCCAGGGCTGAAACCGAGAGTAGGAGCGATGTCGCTACTGAATGCTGAGAGCGCGGTCGGCCGGACCGCCGAGGTGACCGTGGTCGAGGGCTACGTCCCGGTGATCGACCTGAGTTCGGCACGGTCGTCGGCCGCGGCGGACCGCCGGCTCGGCGCCGTGATCGACGAGGTCTGCCGCACCAGCGGGTTCCTCGTGATCGTCGGTCACGGGGTGCCGCAGAACGCCGTCCGGGAGATGTACCGGGCCACCCGCGAGTTCTTCGCGCTGCCCGCCGAGGAGAAGGCGAAGCTGCTGGCGGTCCCGGAGGACCCGCTGATGCGCGGCTTCGGCCGCAAGGGGAGCCTCGCCGCCTCCAACACGGACGCCGAGGTGGAGCACGAGCGCAGCCTGCCCGACGTCTCCGAGACCTTCACGATCAACCGGCTCGGTGAGCCGGACGGCAAGGACCGGCTGCCCGCCGACGCCGACCCGGCGCTGGCCACCCCGAACCACTGGCCCGCGCTGCCCGGCTTCGCCGAGGCCTACCGGTCCTACTACGGGGCCATGGAGGTCCTGGCCGCCGACATCATGCGGCTGTTCGCGCTCGCCCTCGACCTGCCCGAGGACTGGTTCGAGGACAAGATCGACCGGCACATGACGAACCTGACGGCGAACTACTACCCGCGTCAGACCGTGCCGCCGGCGCCGGGCCAGCTGCGCAAGGGCGTCCACAGCGACTGGGGCAGCCTGACGATCCTGTACCAGGACGACGGCCCCGGCGGCCTCCAGGTCCTGGACAAGAACGGCGACTGGCTCGACGTCCCGTACATCGAGGGCTCGTTCGTGGTCAACATCGGCGACCTGATGGCGATCTGGACCAACAACCGCTGGGTGAGCACGGTCCACCGGGTCGTGAACCCGCCGCGCGAACTGGCCGACCGGGAACGCTATTCGGTGCCGTTCTTCCACCAGCCGTCCTACGACGCGCTGATCGAGTGCATCCCCACCTGTACCGGGCCGGACAACCCGCCCAGGCACGCGTCGGTTCGGTCCGGCGACTACATCACCGGGAAGTTCAGCAGGGCGTACGGCGGTTGACGGTGGAGCCCGCACGCCGCCCGGCGGTGGTACCGGCGAGAGCAAGGTGAGATGACGTGGCCAGAGCAGCTCTGCTCCTCGGCGTCGAGAACACGGCGGCCGAGTGCATCGTGCGGGCGGCGCGGCGACTCGACGTGCGCGTGCACGCCGCGACGCACCGGGAGCTGTACGAACGGTGCCGTCCGCAGATCCGCGGAGAGCTGGGCGGGGTGGTGTTCACGGACTTCCGCTCCGCCGACCAGGCCGTCGACCAACTCGCCGAGTACTGCGCCCGGCAGGGCATCGAGGCGGTGGCGGTCAGCGGGGCGCAGTTCTCCCCGCTGGCCGCGGCCCTCGCCGTCCGGCTGGGCGTGCCGGGGCACTCCGTGAGCCTCGCCGCGGCCAGCCGCCACAAGTGGCAGATGGCGCAGGCGCTGCAGCGGGGCGGCGTGCCCAGTGCGCGCACGGTCGCCCTGGTCTCCTTCGAGGCCGCCGAGCAGCGCCTGGCGGCGGCGGGGCTGGACTACCCCGTCGTGGTCAAGCCGGTGGAGAACACCGGGTCGGTGGGCGTGAGCGTGATGGACGGCCCCGGGGAGCTCCGGCCGGCCGTCCGCCGGGCGCTGAACCACTCCTCGGACCCGACGTACGGCCTCGCCTACGACACGGTGGCCCTCGCCCAGGAGTACCTGGAGGGCCCGGAGTACAGCCTGGTGAGCGTGCTGCACTCGGGGAACTGCACCCACTCGATGCTGACCCGGAAGTACACGACCGAGGGCCGGGAGCGTGAGGAGACCGGGTACACCGTGCCGCACGGCCTGGACGAGCGGACGGCGGCCCGGGCGGCCGGCACCGTGCTGCGGGGTCTGCGGGCGCTCGGCCTGCGGGACGGGATCGCGCGCGCCGACCTCAAGCTGACGCCGGACGGGCCGGTGCTCATCGAGATCGACGCCGGGCCGCCCGACGGGGCGGTGCTGCAGGCGATCCAGCACGCCACCGGAATCGATCTGGCCGAGGCGTATGTCCAGGCCGTGCTCGGTGAGGAGCCGACGGCGCGGCCGGCGCGCCCGGGCGCCGCCGCGCTGCGCTTCATCAACACCTCGGCGCACGGCACCTTCCGGGGCCTGACGGGACTCGTCCTGAACCCGCATCTGGCCGCCGCGCGTTCCTACGTCGACCCGGGCGAGCTGGTCGGCGGGGCCGCGGCGACGCACACCCGGGTGGGCCATGTGATCGTCACGGCCGACGCTCCGGCGGAGGCCGACCGGCGAGCCGAGGCCGTCATGACGCTGGTCGACTGCGACGTGGAGGCCTGAGCCCACCCCGCACCGGCACACGGTCGACGGCGGTCCACTCCCTTTCATTCGTACACCAGTTCGCGGCCGTCGTCGTGCGGCACGACCGAAAACCGGAGAGATCCCATGAAGGACACGGAAGGTCCGGCGCGGAGAAGGCTGGGCGTGGGATGGCGGCTGCACGGTGACGGCCGGGCGCCCCGGCCCGGTGCGGCCGTGCTGCCGCACGAGCGCCTCTCCTGGCCCCGCACCCTGGGCCTGGGCGCCCAGCACGTGGTGGCGATGTTCGGCGCGACGTTCGTCTTCCCCGTGGTGATGGGCCTCGACCCGAACCTCGCCATCATGATGTCCGGCGTGGCGACCGTGCTGTTCCTGCTCGTCGTGCAGGGCCGGGTGCCGAGCTACCTGGGCACCAGCGCGTCGTTCGTCGGCGGTGTCGCCGCGATCCGCGCGGCGGGCGGCAGCACGGCCCAGGTCACCGGCGCGATCGTGGTCGCGGGCCTGGTCCTCGCGGTCGTCGGCCTGCTCGTCCACCGCATGGGCCCGGGCCTGGTCAACCGGGCGTTCCCGCCCGTCGTGGCCGGTGCGGTGGTGCTGCTGATCGGCCTCAGCCTGGCCCCGGTGGTGGCGGACATCTACTGGCCGCAGGATCAGTGGACGGCGCTCGCGACCATGGGCGTGGTCATCGCGGCGGGCGTGCTGCTGAGCGGCTTCTGGAGCCGCCTCGCCGTGTTCGTCGGACTCGTCTTCGGCTACGTCCTGTCCTTTGTCCTGGACCGGGTGGCCGGCCCGATCACCGCGCCCGGCCCGGACGGCAAGGTCACCACGCACGCGCGCGTGCAGCTGGAGTCGGTCGCCTCCGCCGACTGGTTCGGGCTGCCCACCCTGCACTCCCCGTCCTTCAGCGTCTCCGCGGCGCTGCTCGTGCTGCCCGGCGTGGTCGCGCTGATCGCGGAGAACACCGGGCACGTCAAGGCGGTGGGCGAGATGACCGGCGAGAACCTCGACCCGGTGCTCGGCCGTGCCGTGCTCGGCGACGGCCTGGCCACCGCGGTCTCGGCGGCGGTCGGCGGCCCGCCCACGACGACGTACGCGGAGAACATCGGCGTGATGGCGGCGACCCGGGTCTACTCCACCGCCGCGTACTGGGCGGCTGCCGGAGCGGCGCTGGCCTTCGGGCTCTGCCCCAAGTTCGGCGCACTCGTCGCGGCCACGCCCGGCGGGGTGCTGGGCGGCATCACGGTGGTGCTGTACGGGATGATCGGGCTGCTCGGCGCCAAGATCTGGATCAAGGCGCGGGTGGACTTCTCGGACCCGGTCAACCTGGTGCCCATCGCGGCCGGTTCGGTCCTCGGCATCGGCGGGGTCACCGTCACCCTGGGCGACTTCTCCGTCGGCGGCATCGCGCTGGGCACGGTGGTGACGCTGCTGGGGTACCACCTGCTCGCCGCGGGACGCCGCTGGGGCGCGGACGCGGGGCTCGGTGTCCACGATCACCACGGCGATCGGCAGGTCCTCGCTCAGGGACAGCAGCCGCGAGGTGTGGATCAGGGAGGAGGCGCCGAAGCCCTCGATGCCGCGGAAGACGCTGGCACCGGCGAGTCCCGCCGCGTGGGCCCGGTGGACGATCTCCGAGTAGAGGGGCTTGTGGTGCCAGGTGTCGCGCTCGCCGACGAAAACGGTCAGGCGCAGGGCCCTGCCGCTCAGCCTCGTCATCGTCGCCTCCCTTCCAGGACACGGCGGGTCGTCCCGGCCGTGAGCCACACCGCCGTGAGCGCCGCGAGCGGGGTCGCGGCGAGGTAGGCCAGCCCGGTGCCGGGACGGCCGCCGTCGATGAGTTTCTGGATGTCGACGGCGTACGTCGAGAAGGTGGTGAAGCCGCCGAGGACGCCGGTGCCGAAAAAGGGCCGGACCAGCGGGTGGGCGGTCCGGATCTCGGTGATGACCACCATGAACACGCCGATCACGGCGCAGCCGGCGATGTTGACCCCGAGGACCGTCCAGGGGAAACCGCCCGGGGGCGTGGGCCACCAGAGGGAGGCCGCGTACCGGGCGGTCGCGCCCACTCCCCCGCCGAGCGAGACGACCGCGACGACGGGCGCCTGGGCACGCCAGGGGGACGGTCGGGGGGTGGCCGCCGGAACGCGGAGGCTTTCGGGGGTTGTCATGGGGTGGTCCGTCTCCTACTCGCCGCGGCCCGGGTCGTACGGGCGCGTGCCGTCGCAAGTAGGGACCGTTGGCGGCGTCCTTGCCGCGGTTCGGGTACGGCGGGCCCCACCGCCGCGCCGCGACGGGGTCGCGGCCGGAGTTCAGGTTAACCCCGGGGGCGGGGCGGGGTCACTCCGAGGCGCGGGCCGGTGAAGGTCACTTCGCCGCGGGCGGCTCGCAGACCGCCACCCCCCGTTCCCGGATGCTGCCGAGGATCAGGTGCCCGCCCGCTTCGCAGACACTGGTGGACATGCGGTAGCCGGAGCGGCGGCGGGTGAGGTGGTGCACGACACGGCCCTCGTCGTCGAAGGCCTGGAGGGCGATCGTGCCGGTGGGCCGGAACGGGGCGCGTACGGCCAGGCGCGCGGCGGCGGCCCGGACACCGGGCGCGCTGCGGTGGAACAGGTCGAGGGCCGGGACGCGGGGTCCCGCGAGCGCGACCCAGATCGGGCCGTCGGGCGCGCCACGCCAGAGGTTGTCGGGCATGCCCGGGAGGTTCTCGGCGAACGGCTCGCTCCGGCCGGCCTTCGGCCCGGTGAGCCAGAGGCGCAGCAGCCGGCAGGCGCCGGTCTCGGCGACGACGAGGAAGGACTCGTCCGCGCCGGCGGCGATGCCGTTGGCGAACTGCAGGCCGTCCAGCACCACCTCCGGCGCATCATCGCCGGGGGCGAGCCGCAGCAGCCGTCCCGTACCGGTGTGTTCGACGATGTCGCCGATCCAGTGCTCCAGTGGGTAGCGGCGGCTGGAGACGGTGAAGTAGACGCTGCCGTCGGAGAGGGCCACGGCGTTGCTGCAGAAGCGCAGCGGTTCCCCCGCCACCGAGTCGGCGAGGATCCGGACCGTGCCGTCGCCGGTGTCGACGCGCAGGAGCCCGCGTTCGGCGTCGCACACCAGCAGGTCGCCGTCCGGGAGGAGTTCGAGCCCGAGCGGCCTGCCGCCGGTCTCGGCGATCACCTCGACGCGGGCCGCGACCGGGTCGGCGAGGGCCTCGAGCCGCAGGATGCGGCCGTCCGCGACGCCGGTGAGGACGCGGCCGCGCGGGTCGGCGACCACGTCCTCGGGGCCGGGGCCCACCGCGACGTAGTGGCGGGGTACGAGTGCCGTGGGACGGTCCATCGCGTGCCTGTCCTTCACCATCGGGGGCGATACCGGTGTACCGGGTCGCCTACCAGCCCTTCTCAAACATCCGGGCGACCTCGGCGATCCGCATGTCGTCGCGGTGGTAGCGCTCGCGGCCCGCGGACCTGCTGGTGCGCAGCATGCCGGTGGCCTCCAGCAGCCGCAGATGGGTGACGGCGACCGGGCGTGACAGCGAGAACCGCTCGGCGACGGCGTCCGCGGTGACGCCGTCCGCCGCGGGACCGGATTCCTTCAGCCAGGCCAGGATGCGCAGCCGCGTCTCGTCCGTGGGAGTCCTCAGCATGTCGTGCCCCTGCCTCGCCGCTTCGCCCTCTCACCGCGTCTTCCCACTGTCTCGCAGTCGACGCCATCGCGTCCGGGCTTCGGCATCGTTGACCGATACCGAACTTCCCTGTCGTGGAAGTTCGGGCAGAAGAGCGACGACCAGAGGGTGGGGCCCGGGAAGCCGGGCCCCACCCCCGTGGATTCAGCGGTGGCGGAGCGTCGGCTCAGCGGTGCCGGAACCAGGACATCGACGAGAGCGCCCGGTCGTCGTAGCCGAACAGCGCCTGGTTCTCCCAGGCGTTGCCGGAGGCGGCGTCGGTCGGGTCCCAGCCGTTGCCGCCGACCGCGGTCCAGGTCGCCTCCCAGTAGAAGGCGCCGAGTCCGCGGCCGTTCGGGACGGCCTCCACGATGCTCATCATGTCGTTCATCCACCGCGTCTGACCGGTGACGCTCGCCGGGTAGCCGGTGACCAGTTCGTCGCCGGTGTTGATGATGTTCTCGTGCGCGTCCTCGCTGTCCAGGCGGAACGGGTAGGCGGTCTCGGCGACGAGGACCGGCTTGCCGTACCGGGCGGCCGCGTCGTCGAGTGTCGTCTGGAAGTCGGCGAGGGTGCCGTGCCAGTAGCCGTAGAACGACAGGCCGATGGCGTCGAACTTCACGCCGTGGGAGCGTGCGCTGTCGAACCACCAGCGGGTGCCCTCCAGGTCACCGCCCTCGGCAAGGTGCAGGGCCACGGTGGTGGAGGAACCGACCGCCTTGACGGCGTCGTAGCCGGAGTTGAGCAGACCGGCCAGCTGCGTCCAGTTGGAGGTGGACCCCTCGTTCCAGAGCATGCCGCCGTTGATCTCGTTGCCGACCTGGACCATGTCGGCGGGGGTGCCCTGCGCCTTCAGGGCGTTCAGCACGTCGTATGTGTGGTGGTACACGTCCGTCTTCAGTCGACCGTACGAGTGTCCGGCCCAGGCGGCGGGCTTGTCCTGGCGTCCCGGGTCGGCCCAGAAGTCCGAGTAGTGGAAGTCCACCAGCAGCTTCATGCCCTGTGCCTTGACGCGCTTGGCCGTGGCCAGGACGCGGGCCTTGGTGTTGTAGCCGTCGGCCGGGTTCACCCAGATCTTGAGGCGGGCGTAGTTCATGCCGTTCGACTTGAGGACGGCGAGGGGGTCGGCGGCGGTGCCCGAACTGTTGCGGTAGACGCCGCCCCTGGCCTCGCCCTTGGCCAGCGACGAGATGTCGGCACCCTTGATCGACGTACCGGACGTGCCGGACGTGCCGGACGTGAAGGTCAGGTCGTCGACGTTGATCCAGTTGCCCGCGTTCGCGTCGCTGTTGACGCTGATCGTGCACTGGTTGCCGGTGACGGTGACCGGCACGACGATCCGGAGCCACCCACCGGCCGAGACCGGCAGGTCGGTCCGCTGCTCGGCGCCGCCGCAGTTCTTCAGCGCGATGTAGGCGGACTTCTGCCCGCCGCCGGAGCGCACCCAGGCGGTGAGCTTGTAGTTCCCGTTGGTGAGTCCGGACAGGTACTGGTACGTCTCCACCTTGTAGGCCGACGCGGACCAGTGCCGTCCAGGTCGGCTCCGGCACCTTCTGGACCTGGCGCGAGGTCATGTACGCCACAGCCGGGCGGCTCACCCCGGACAGCTAC